>JAGRMU010000059.1 GCA_020441165.1 Sedimentitalea sp. | reverse complement strand
GTGCCGTTACGGCGCGCCAGGTCGAGGAACTCGGCCACCAGATCGGCGATCAGCGCCTTGCTGCGCGCGTAATCGGCGACGATCTCGGCCTCGGTCACCCCCGCCGCCCCGAGGGTCAGCGCCGAGACCAGCCCGGTGCGGTCCTTGCCGGCGGTGCAGTGGAACATCACCGCGCCGGACCGCGCCTCGGCGATGGCCTGCAGCACCTCGCGCAGCGCCGCCTGCCGGCTGGCCAGGGTGCCGGCATAGAAGGGCAGCAGCGGATCGCCCTCGGGGCGCTCGGCATGGGCATGGACCGTATCGGGCGCCAGCGCGTCAAAGAGCGGCAGGTGCAGCGCCTCGACCCCGGCCAGACCGGCTAGGCGCGTCGGCGCGTCCGCGACCTCGTGCGGGGCGCGCAGGTCGATCACCGTGGCGAGGCCGGTCTCCAGAAGCGTGTCGATATCGTCATCGGTCAGCCGGTGCGGAGAATCGGCGCGCAGCACCCGGCGCACCCGCGTGACCGCGCCCGCGCCGGTGCGATAGCCGCCGAGATCGCGGATGTTGTAGGCGCCGCTGAGGGCGATATGGCGCACGGCATCGTCGGTCATCGAAGGTCGATATCGGTCATCAGTCGAAGGATCGCAAGACGTCGTGACCGATCCGTTTCAGCACCCGGCGCTCGGGAGTGAGCGGCACGAAGGTCACCTCCAGCCCCTCCGGCCCGTGATCGCAGAGCGCGAAGCCGGTGCCCTCCTCGATCACCATCTCGCACGGCGCCAGCGGATCGATGGTGGCATGGAGCCCGATGCTGGTCACCACCGGAAGGCCCTGCCAGATCCGCAGCCGGTTCAGATGCACATGCCCGCAGAGCATCGCCACCACCGACCGCCCCGCCAGTGCCTCCGCCAGGCGCGCGCTGCTCTCCGCGTCGAGGCTCTCCCAGGCCAGCGCACCCTCCTGCGCCGGATGGGGCGGATGGTGGCAGACGATCAGCTTCGGGATGCCCGGATGGGCGCCGAGCGCCGCGCGCAACGCCGCCAGCTGCGCCGCGTCCAGCGCGCCGCTGACCCGCCCCGGGCGCGCGCTGTCCAGCGCGATGACATGCAGCCCGCCCAGCCGCGCGTGGTGAAAGAGCGGCGCGTCCGCCGCACCGGGCCAGCCGAAGGCGGCGCGAAAGGCGGCGCGGGCGTCGTGATTGCCGAGCGCCGGCACCACCGGCACCGGCAGCGCGTCCAGCATCCGGCGCAGCAGCGCATAGGTCTCGGGCGCGCCGTGATTGGCCAGGTCGCCGCCCAGAACCACGAACTCCGGCGCCGGGCGCAGCGCCGCGATCCGCGCCAGCGCCAGGCGCAGCGCGGCCTTGGTGTCGGCGTTCAGATGCGGATCGGCGGCGCCGAGATGCGACAGGTGCAGGTCGGTCAGGTGGATGAAACGGGTCACGGGGGGGCAAGGTCTCCTTGGGCGCTCAGAGCCGGGCGGCGGCCAGCAGCGTGCGGGTATAGTCATGGCCGGGCGCGTCCAGCACCGCGCCGGTCTCGCCCGCCTCCAGCACCCGGCCGCCCTGCATCACCAGCAGCCGGTCGCAGGTGCTGGCGACCACCGCCAGATCGTGGCTGATGAACAGGATCGCAAGGCCCAGCTCCTCCTGCAGGTCCATCAGCAGGTTGAGGATCTGCGCCTGCACCGAGACATCGAGCGCCGAGACCGCCTCGTCCGCCACCAGCAACGCCGGCCGTGTGATGATGGCGCGGGCGATGGCGATGCGCTGGCGCTGGCCGCCCGAGAACTCGTGCGGATAGCGCCCGGCATGGGCGGCGCGCAGGCCCACCTGTTCCAGCGCCTCGGCGACGCGGGGGGCGGGGTCTTCGGTGCCCTTCAGGGCGCGCAGCGGCTCGGCCACCGACCAGCCGACGCGCCGGCGCGGATCGAGCGAGCCGAACGGGTCCTGGAACACCATCTGGAACCGCCGCCGGGCGGCGCGCAGGGCGGCGGGGGGCAGATCGTTGTTGTCCTGCCCGTCGAAGAGCACCCGGCCCGCATCGGGCCGCTCGAAGCCCATCACCAGCCGCGCCAGGGTGGACTTGCCCGACCCGCTCTCGCCCACCACCCCCAGCGTCTCGCCGCGCGCCAGGGTGAAGCTGACCCCGTCGACGGCGGTCAGCACCGGCGCGGGGCGCATCAGCGCGCGGCGCGGCAGCCGGTAGCGGCGGGAGACGCTGTCGACCTGCAGCAGCGTCATGGCGCCGCGCCCAGCAGGTGGCAGGCGGCGCTTCCCGAGGCGGTGGCGGTGGCTGCGGGCCTCAGGTGGACGCAGCGCGGCAGCTCGACCGGGCAGCGCCCGGCGAAGCGGCAGCCCTCGGCCAGCGCCTCGAGCGGCGGCACCGTGCCGGGGATCGTCGGCAGGCGGCGCCGGCCGCGCTGCGCCAGCGAGGGGCGGGCGGCGATCAGGCCCTTGGTGTAGGGATGCGCCGGGTCCGCCAGCACCCGGTCGGTGGCGCCGCGCTCGACGATATCGCCGCCATACATCACCAGCATCGCCTCGGTGGTGCGCGCCACCGCCGCCAGGTCGTGGGAGATGAACAAGAGCGCCATCCGCCGTTCGCGTGCCAGCCGCACCAGCAGATCGGTGATCCTGAGCGCCACCGCCGCGTCGAGGGCGGTGGTCGGCTCGTCGGCGATCAGCAGCGCCGGATCGCAGGCCAGCGCCAGGGCGATCAGCACCCGCTGGCGCTGTCCCCCCGACAGCTCGTGCGGATACTGGTCGAGCCGGCGCTCGGGTTGGGGGATGCCGGTCTCCTCCAGCAGCTCCCGCGCCTGCGCCCGCGCCGCGCTGCGGGTCAGGCCGCGATGCACCATCAGCGGCTCGGCGATGGTGTCGCCGACCCGCGCCAGCGGGTTGAGCGCGCTCATCGGCTCCTGGAAGATCATCGCGACCTCGCGGGCGCGCAGGCGCTGCCAGGCGGCCTCGTCGCCGGGCGCGACAACCGTGCCGCCGACCGCGATCTCGCCCGAGACCTGCAATCCCTCGGGCACCATGCCGATCATCGCCAGCGCCAGCAGGGTCTTGCCCGAGCCGCTTTCGCCCACCACCCCCAGCCGCTCACCGGGCCGGATCGCCAGATCGGCGCTGCGCACCGCGGCATGGCCGGCGCCGGTGCGGATGCTCAGGCCCCGCGCCGCGATCATGCGGCGCGCACCCGGGTCAGACGCGGATCGGTGATGTCGCGCAGCCCGTCGCCCAGCAGGCTGAAGCCCAGCACCGCGGTGACGATGCAGAGGCCGGGCCAGATCGCCAGCTGCGGCGCCAGGTACATCAGCGTCTGCGCCTCGCTCAGCATGCGCCCCCAGGAGGGGTTCGGCGGCTGCGCCCCCAGCCCCAGATACGAGAGCGCCGCCTCGACCAGGATCGCCACGGCGAACTCGATGGTCATCTGCACGATCACCGGGGCGGCGATGTTGGGCAGGATGTGATCGCGCGAGATCGCGAAGCGCCCCATCCCCGCCGCCCGCGCCGCCCAGACGTAATCGCGCCGCCAGACCTGGTTGGCGGCGGCGCGCGAGACCCGCGCGAAGGTCGGGATGTTGATGAAGGCGATGGCGATCACCACGTTGGGCAGCGACGGGCCGAACACCGCCGCCAGCATGATCGCGAAGAGAAGCGCCGGGAAGGCGAAGCCGAGATCCGACAGGCGCATGATCGCCTCCTCGGTCCAGCCGCCGCGCGCCGCGGCCAGAAGGCCCAGCCCGGTGCCGAGCGCGCAGCCGATGCCGACCGCCAGCACCGCCACCGCCATCGAGTTGCGCGCCGCCACCATCAGCTGCGAGACCAGGTCGCGCCCCAGCTGGTCGGTGCCCAGCCAATGCACGGCGCTCGGCGGGGCGAACTTGTTCGCCACGTCCAGCGCGGCATGGGGGTGCGGGGTCCAGACCAGCGAGACCAGCGCCACCGCCAGCACCAGCGCCACCAGCGCCGCCCCCAGCGCCAGGTTGAACGGCACCCTCACGCCCGCGCCCCGCGCAGCCGCGGATCGATCAGCAGATAGGCGATGTCGACCAGGAAATTCGCGGTGACCACGATGGCAGCGAAGAGCATCACCAGCGCCTGCACGGTCACCAGGTCGCGGTTGGCGATGGACTGGAACAGCAGCCGCCCCAGGCCCGGCAGGTAGAACACGTTCTCGATCACGATGGTGCCGGTGACCAGCCCGGCGAATTGCAGCCCGACGATGGTGACGATGGGCACCAGCGCATTCGGGAGCACATGCCGCCACAGCACACGGGCGCGGGGCAGCCCGCTGGCCCGCGCGGTGCGCACGAAATCCAGCCGCATCACCTCGAGCACCGAGGAGCGCGTGACCCGTGCCAGCACCGCCGACTGAACCAGCGCCAGCGCCACGGTGGGCAGGACCAGCGCCCTTGCTGCGGCCAGCGGATCGCCCCAGCCTGGGAACCCGCCCGGCGGCAGCCAGCGCAGGTGGACCGCGAAGAGCAGCACCAGCAGCATCGACAGCCAGAAGGCGGGCACCGCGATGCCGAGCTGGCTGAACAGCATGATCGCCCAGTCCCCCGGCCCGCCATGCCGCGCGGCGGCGGCGATGCCCAGCACCAGCGCCAGCACCACGGTCAGCGCCATCCCCGAGATCGCCAGCGACAGGGTCATCGGCAGGCGCTCGGCGATCAGCTCGGCGACCGGCACGTCGAAGGCATAGCTGGTGCCGAACTCGCCGCGCAGCGCGCCGAAGGTCCAGGCCAGGTAGCGGGAGACGACCGGCTCATCGAGGCCCAGCCGCTCGCGCAGGGCGGCGCGCGCCTCCTCGGTGCTGTCGATGCCGAGGATGGTCAGCGACGGATCGCCGGGCAGCACGTTCATCACCGCGAAGACCACGACCGAGACCGCGATCAGCGTCAGCACGAAGCCGATTCCGCGACGGACAAGGAAATAGCTCATCGGCCCGGCTCAGCCCGCCGCAGGGTCCGGGTCGGCGCCGTGCGCGCCCCTGTCACCCGGCCCAGGACAGGTCGGCGAGCGGCTCGAACAGCACCGGCGACGAGGTCCAGTAGCCGCGCAGCCGCGCGTCATAGACCCCGAGCTGCGGCAGCTGGAAGAGAAAGCCGTGCACCGCGTGATCGGCCAGGTATTCCTGCCCGTCCCGAAGCAGCGCGTCGCGCTTCCCGGGGTCGACCTCGGTGCTGATCCGGTTCCACAGATCGGTGAATTCCAGATCCTCGAAGCCGTAGAAATACGATCGTCCGCGCGCGAAATTGCCCATGTCGTTGGGGCTGGTATGGGCTATGATGGTCATGTCGTAATTCTGCTTCTTGTAGATTTCGTCCAGCCAGAAGCCCCACTCGACATTCTCGACCTTGGCGTCGATCCCGGCCTCGGCCAGTTGCGCCTGGATGATCTCGGCCGAACGCGTGGCATAGGGGAAGGGCGGCACCCGGATGGTCATCGTCGCCCCGGCGACGCCGGCCGCCTCGAACATCTCGCGGGCCTTGGCCGGATCGTGCGGATAGCGCCCGGTCAGGTCCACATAGGCAGTGCCATGCGGCGGATAGAAACTGCCGATCGGGGTGGCGCGGCCGTACATCGCCCCGTCGATGATCGCGGCGCGGTCGATGGCGGTGCTGATCGCGCGGCGCACCTCGAGATTGTCGAAGGGCGGGCGGGCGTTGTTCATCGCCAGGATCACCTCGCCCTCGGTGCTGCCCTCGACGACGGTGAAGCGCGGATCGGCCTCGAACTGCGGCAGCATCTCGGGGGCCGGGAAGCCGGGAAAGGCGTCGAGCTCGCCGGCCAGCAGCGCCGCGCTGGCCGCCGCCGGGTCCGAGATGAAGCGGAAGGTGACCTTGTCCATCGCCACCTTGCCGGCGTCGCGGTGATCGGGGTTCTTGACCAGGGTCAGGCGGTCGCCGCGCGTCCAGCCGTCGAACTTGAAGGGGCCGGTGCCGACCGGGGCGGTCTTGGCCATCTCGACGCTCTCCGGCGCCAGGATCGCGGCATCGCCCTGGGCGAGGTTGAACAGCAGGAAGGCGTCGCGGGTCTCGAGCGTGATCGTCACCTCGTGGGGGCCGGTGATCTCGACCGCGCGGATCGGCTTGAAGATGCCCTTGCTGGGGTTCTCGCTGGTCTCGGCCATGGCCCGGTCGAACGAGAATTTCACGTCTTCGGCATCGAAGGCGCTGCCGTCGTGGAAGGTGACGCCCTCGCGCAGCGTGAAGACATAGGTCAGACCGTCCTCGGAAACCGTCCAGCTTGCCGCCAAGTCCGGCAGCACCTCGCCCTTCTCGTTCACGGTGGTCAGCGATTCCAGCACGTTATGGGTGATCATCCCGTCGATCGCGGCGGTGGCGTCGCTGGTCGGATCGAGGCTGGTGGGCTCCTGCTGAAGCCCGATCGACACGGCGGTCTCGGCCAGCAGGGGAGCGGCCGGGACCAGCCAGAGGGCCGCCGCGGCCAGCAGGGAAAGGGGCGTGAGACGGATCGACATGATGACCTCCAGTTGCGCCGGTGGCAGCTGGAAGGTCGCGACCCCGGGATCGGCGGCGCCCTCCGCGCCCGCGTGCAGTCTTTCCACTCGCACCCGGGGTGTCAACGCGGAATGCGGGCCGCCCGGACGCGCCAATGGGACCGCCGCAACCCCGAGGTGCCGTCGCCGGCCCCGGCGCACGGCAAGGCTGTCAGCCGGCGGGGCCGGGAATGCGCACGACGCGCCCGCCCTCGGTAAAACCGGACATCGCCATCGGCCAGACCGTGCCCGGCCAGCGCACCTCCATCTGCTGCTTTCGCGGCCGGTAGACGGCGGTGTAGAGCGTGCCGAACCCGACCGAGAAGGCGGCCGAATAGAGCGGCGGTTTCAGGAAGGCGCCGATGAACTTCTCCTGCGAATCTCGGTGCAGCGTCAGGCGCTGCAGGAGGTAGCGTTCGCGCTCGACGGTGGCGGTGAAGCGGGCATGGCTGACCCATTCCACCGACGCCTGGTGGTTGGTGGCCACCGCCGTGCGGCTGATCACCGCCGGCCGGTCGGGTGCCAGCATCGCGGTCAGATAGCGGCGCGCGCGGTCCAGAACGGTGACGTTGTAGCTCATGTGCGTCGGCACCCGCGCCAACACCGCGCCGGCCTCTTCGGCGGTCTCGCAGGTCTGCAGGACATAGCGCAGGATCAGCGGCACGCCGAAGCCCTCGCCGACCACCCGCCGCCCGCCGAAAGTCAGCGACAGCGCGAGGCCGGCATCGTTCATCCCGTCCACCAGCCCCCAGAGCCCGTCGCTGACCCCCATCACCCGCCGCCCGTCCCAGCCGGTGTTCAGGATCAGACTGTCGAAGGCGTCGGGGTTGTAGTCGTAGTTGCGCACCAGCACCGGCTCCTTGCCGGGCCAGATCGCCTGGCTGCAGCCCGAGAGGTACGGCGGCGGGCAGTAGAAGCTGAGAAACCGCGCCGCGACATCGCCGCCGCCCGCCAGATCGCAGAGCCGCTCGTAGAGCGGCACGATCTCGGGCATGTGGGTTTCCAGGGCGCGGCGGCTCTCCAGATAGGGCGCGCGCATGCCGTCGCCCTCGCTGAGCCACCAGCGCCTGTAGTCCGGCCAGTATTCTTCGAAGAGCCCCGCCCATTTCGGGCCGGGCGCATCCTCGGTCAGGGCGCGCCACATCATCGCGCGGGCCATGGTCCCTACATGATCTTGAAGGCCGGATCGGCCAGCGCCGGGCCGGCCTCGGCCATCGGCAGCGGCTTGGCCGAGACGCCCCGCTTGATGCCGTGGATCCAGCGCTTGGCGCGCTCGTTCAGCTGGAAGCCCTTGGTCATCGACCGGCCGCGGGTCACCAGGATGCCGATATCGGCGCCCTCGTAGCGATAGTCGCCCGGCTGCAGGATGCGCAGGAAGAACGCCTCGTTCTCGCTCTCCACCGCGCGGCGGTGATAGTCGAAGCGGTCGAAGACCACGCGCCCGTCCTCGAGCATCTTGTAGATGCCGGTCTCGGGCGCCGCGGTGCAGATGTCGACACTGTCCTCGGTGTGCTTGATGACCATCTGCGACCAGCTGTCGATCATGTCCGGGTTGGCCCAGCGGGCGTTCAGCTCGTCCACGTCCAGCTGGAACTTCTTGCGCGAGAATTCCAGCAGGTGGAACAGGAAGAGCGGCGCATCGGCATGGGCGAAGGCGGCGTGGTTGGTCATCGAACTGGCCCCGGTGATGCGCGGGTTCAGCTCGCCCAGCCACAGATCGCCGGTCTTCTTGTCGATCAGGAAATCCAGTTCGAAATAGCCGCGATAGCCTTCCTTGCGCAGCTGCTCGCCGAACTTGAAGGTCAGATCGCGCGCCTGGTTGCGCACCTTCGGCGGGAAGGCGGTCGAGAGGATCTCGTTGCCGCACCAGCCGCCGCGATAGGGGGTCAGCTCCTTGAACCCCACCAGCTCGGTCATCAGCGGGCCGACGATGGTGCCTTCTTTGGTGGCGCAGGCCTCGATCGCCGAGCCGCGGCAGTCGATGCGCTTCATGATCTTGATCTCGCCCTCGCCGATGATCTCGTGCTCGTGACGGCGGAAATCGGCCTCGGACTTGATGAAGAAGGTGGTGTGGCCGCTGTCCCCGAAGGCCGATTGCAGCACCAGGTCGTGCCCGATCCCGGCCTTCTCGCAGGTCTTGCGCAGGTCCTCGTAGGACTTGACCTCGGCCAGCACGTTGGGCACCGACGGCACCCCGGCCTTGTTGCCGATGCGCACGGTCTCGATCTTGTTGTCCATCGCGGTGCGCAGCTTCGCCTTGGGGAACCAGATCTCGGCGCCCAGCTCCTTGGACAGCCGCTCGGTCTCCTCGTCGAACATCAGGAACACGAATTTCGGCTTGCCGCCCCGGCGCTTGATGAAGTCGATCACCTCCTTGTGCTGCAGCAGGTAGTTGTTGATGTCCTCGATCGACTGGAACTCGGCGTGGGGCTGCTCGGAGGGGCAGAAGACGTTGGGATGCCTGCCGTCATAGCAGTCGATATAGCAGATGTACTTGAAGTTGCGGACCCATTCGTCCAGCCCCAGCAGGTTGAAGTTGGTCGCCGAGATGAAATAGATCGGGTCCTCGTTGCGGTGAAAGAACCGGCGGATTTCCGAGATGTTCTGAAGCACGTTGGCTGGCATGGGTAGGGTTCCTTTCTATTCGGCGGCTGAGCGGGAGGGCGTGCGGCGCGCGAGCTTGTCCAGCGCCTCTTGGGTGAAGACGCGCAGGCCCAGGTCGGCGCGATAGCCGTGGATCTCGTTGACATCGAGCGCGCGCATGAAGGCGAGGATCTCGCGGCTGACCACCTGGCCGGGCACCAGGATCGGAAAGCCCGGCGGATAGGGGATGATGAAACTGGCCGAGACCACCTCGCGCCCCGCCTCCAGCGCCTCCCGCAGCGAGCCGTCCAGCTCCAGATAATCGCAATTGTCCTCGATGTAGCTGAGGTAGTAGGCGGTGCGGATATCCCCCTCCGAGGTCACGTCGTCGGCCCGGAAGGCGTCGTGGAAGCGGCTGAAATCGGGCAGCGGCGGCAGGTCCTCCAGCAGGTTCTTCACCCGCCGGTCGAAGGACAGGCGCTCCATCCGGCTGGCATCGTCCAGCAGGTCGTCCAGCCCCTTGGCGATCTCGACCAGCACCTCGATCAGATAGGCGACCGAGGAGCGCGTGGTGCCGATATTGGTCATGAAGAGCACGGTGTTGCGCGAGGTCTTGTTGATCTGGATGCCGTACTTGTCCATCAGGATCTGGGTCTTGAACGTGTCGCCGTCCCAGCCGGTGCCGCCCACCGCCAGCGTCACCCGCGTCGCGTCCAGCACGAACTCGTCCTGGGCCCAGCACTCCCAGATGTCGGTCCAGCCCTGGTCGGAATCGTAATAGCTGGTCACCCCGCTCTCGCGATGCGCCTCGGGGATCATGTCGCCGGCGGTTAGCACCTTGAAATACTTCTGCAGCAGGGGATGGGTCGAGATCGCCCGGCGCATCGACATCGCCGCCTCGACCTGGCGCTGAACGAACTCGAAGCCCTCCAGCTCGACCTGGCGGCGCCCGACGTCCAGCGAGGCGATGATCTGGTAGTTCGGCGAGGTCGAGGTGTGGGTCATGTAGGCTTCGTGGAAGCTCTGCTCGACCTCGCCCTTGAAGTCCTGGTCATGGACATGGATCATCGAGCCCTGGCGCAGCGAGGTCAGCGTCTTGTGCGTCGACTGCGTGGCATAGACCCGCACCCGCGCGCCGGGCGGCGGGATCAGCCGGGTCTTCAGCAGGGTCTCGGCATCGGCCTCCTTGAGCTTTTCCTGCTGCTTGGCATAGGCCTTGGCGTGCTCCTCGCTGCGCAGTTTCTCGCGCAGGTTCCCGGCCACGTTCATCGCGGTGCGCTGCCGGTAGGTGGGGCCGAAGCGGGCGAAGGCGAACCAGGCCTCGTCCCAGAGGAAGATCAGGTCCGGCTTGATCGCCAGGCATTCCTCCATCACCCGCTCGACGTTGTAGACGATGCCGTCGAAGGTGCAGTTGGTCAGCAGCAGCATCCGCACCCGGTCGAGCTTGCCGGCGGCCTTCAGCGCCAGCAGCTGGTGCTTGATCTCGCGCAGCGGCACCGCGCCGTACATCGAGTATTCGTTGAGCGGGTAGCTGTCGAGATAGCAGACCTGCGCCCCGGACAGGACCATGCCGTAATGGTGCGACTTGTGGCAGTCGCGGTCGATCAGCACGATGTCGCCGGGCCGCACCAGCGCCTGCACCACGATCTTGTTGCAGGTCGAGGTGCCGTTGGTGGCGAAGAAGGTCTGCTTGGAGCCGAAGGCGCGGCTGGCCAGTTCCTGCGCCTCCTTGATCGGGCCCACCGGCTCCAGCAGGCTGTCGAGGCCGCCCGAGGTCGCCGAGGTCTCGGCCAGGAAGATGTTTGGGCCATAGAAGGCGCCCATGTCCTGGATCCAGTGGCTGCGGGTGATCGACTTGCCGCGGCTGATCGGCATCGCGTGGAAGACGCCGGTGGGCTGCTTGGAATACTCCACCAGCGCGGTGAAGAACGGCGTCTTGTTGCGCGCCTGCACCCCGCGCAGGATGTTCAGGTGCAACTCCATGAAGTCTTCCTGGTTGTAGAAGACCCGCCGACAGATCCCCAGGTCCAGCCCGGCGATGTCCTCGACCGAGCGCTCGGTGACCAGGTAGGCGTCAAGCTCGGGGCGCACCCGAGCGATCAGGCGGCAAAGCTCGGGTCCGTAATCCTCGGGCTGCAGCGCCTCGATCTCCTCCTGCCCCCCGGCCCGGTTGAGATAGCGGTTCAGGATCGCCTGGTCGGCGCGCGATTTCA
>JAGRMU010000393.1 GCA_020441165.1 Sedimentitalea sp. | reverse complement strand
CGCCCGTGGCCGACCGCACCAGCAGACGCAGCAGGGACAGGGCATGGGCGGTGGTGGGCACGATTTTCTCGATCCCCGCCGTGACGATATGAATGCGCGGCGGCGTGGTAGTCAGTTCGGCATTGCCTTCATTCGTCACCGTGCAGGTGGCACCCGTATCGGCCACCAGGAAGTTCGCCCCCGAAATGCCGATATCGGCGCCCAGGAACTTGGCGCGCAATTCGCGCCGCGCGCTTTGCACCATGGTGGCGGGATCGTCGGCGGCGGGCGGCGGGTGATGCGCGACCTTGAACAGTTCGGCCACCTGTTCGCGGGTGCGGTGCATCGCGGGCCAGACAATGTGCGACGGAGCCTCTCCGGCAAGCTGGATGATGTGTTCGGCCAGGTCGGTCTCGACCCGCTCGATCCCGGCATCGGCCAAGGCATGCGGCAGGCCGATTTCCTCGCCCAACATGGATTTCGACCGCGTCACCAGCCTGGCGTTGGCATCCAGGCAGATGCGGGTGATGATCGCGCGCGCCTCGGCATCGTCCGACGCCCAGTGGACCGTCGCCCCGGCTGCGGTGGCGTTGCGCTCGAACTGCTCAAGATAATGATCCAGATGGGCGATCACGTGATCCTTGATCGCGCGGCCACGGGCGCGGGCGGCCTGGAATTCGGGAAACGCCGCCACCGCCACCGCGCGCTTGCGTTCGGCGGTGCGGGTGGTGCGGTCGATGGCGATCTTCAGCGTCCGGTCCGCCAGTGCCGACTTGGCACGGTCCTTGAACGAAACCTGCACGGCTGCCCCTGATGCGCTCATGGTTTCCGGCCCTCCTCGCCGATGGCGGGACCGTCGGCCCGGCCCGCCAGAACCTCGATGGTGTGGAAACAACGCGTCCTTGCGCCCCGGCGGTTCAGCTTGCCCGCCATGTTCATCAGGCATCCCAGGTCGCCCGCCAGAAGAAGGTCGGCCCCTGTGCGCTCGATCGCCTCGGCCTTTTCGGTGACGATGGCGTTCGAGATGTCGGAATACTTGACGCAGAACGTCCCGCCAAAGCCGCAGCAGACATCGTTGCCCTCAAGTCCCCGCATCTCCAGTCCCTCGACCTCGGCCAGAAGCGCGCGGGGCTGCGCGGCGATGCCCAGTTCGCGCAGACCCGCGCAACTGTCGTGATAGGTAGCCGTCGCCGCAAGGCGGCGGCCCTTGGGGTGAAAGCCCATGACATCGACCAGAAAGCTGGTGATCTCGTGGGTTTTCGCAGCCATGGCCTGGGCGCGGGGCGCCCAGGCAGGATCCTTGGCAAGCAGGTCCGGATAGCCGTGCACGATGGTCCCCGCGCAGGACCCCGAAGGCACGACGACATGGTCGAACCCGTCGAAGGCGGCGATGGTCTGCCGCGCCAGGGCTGCGGAATCCCGTTCGTCGCCGCTGTTCAGCGCGGGCTGTCCGCAACAGGTCTGTGCCTGCGGCACCTCGACCCGGCATCCGGCCTCTTCCAGAAGCTGGATGGCGGAAAACCCGATGCTGGGGCGGATGGCATCCACGAGACAGGTCACGAAAA
>JAGRMU010000392.1:1324-7735 GCA_020441165.1 Sedimentitalea sp. | reverse complement strand
CTAGGTCCCAAGCGCCGCGCCCTAACGGCAGTAGGGGCCGCTGCGATACCCTGCGGTGTCAAGGTGGATGTGGTCGCGGTGATAGCCGTCCGAGCCGGGGCCCAGGACCGTCCCGAAGGGGCCGCAGGCCGCCTTCCAGGCGCTGCGCAGGGGTTTCAGCGTGGTGCCCCGCCCCCAGCCGTCGAGCACGGTGACCAGCTCGCCGTCGCGCATCTTGAAGCCGGAGATGTCGATGGCATTGCCCTTGCCGTGTTCCGACACCCGCGCGCCCGCCTGGTTGTTGCGGGTCCGGCAGGCATAGCTTGCCGCCACGGTCATCTCGACCAGCGGGCCGCGGCGCCGGAAGGCGGGCTTGGCGCCGCTCTCGACCCAGGATTTCAGCGCCTTCGCGGTGGGGCAGTTGATCAGCGCCTCGGGCGACAGTGTCACCCCCGAGACCGAGCGCACGCGCACCGCGTCCTCGATGCCGCAGGCGGCGATCTTGCCGGGCACCCGGCCGACCGTCTCGCCCTGGATGTCGACATCGCCGCAGACCGATCCCTTGATCTGCTTGCGCCGCTTGGCCATGGCCTGGACCTCGACCCCGTCGGGGCGCGGCGCGGGCCGCAGCGAGATCGCCGGGCCGAGCGGCGACGCCGCTGCCGGGATCGCGGACGGGATTTCCACCGCTGCCGGCGCGGGGGCGGCGAGCACCGCCGCCAGCACCGCACCCACCGGATCGGGTGCCGACGCGGCGGCGCGCATCTGCGGGCGCGGCGAGCGATCCGGCGCGCCGGCCAGCGCCGGAAGCGCGCAGACGAGCAGAACCGCGAGCGCCGCCGCCCGCCTCACCGGACGACCTTCTTGCGGCCGAAATCCGGCGCGTCGGTGTCCTGCCCCGCCTCGATGATGCCGCGCCGGATGGCGCGGGTGCGGGTGAAATAGTCGAAAAGATGCGCGCCGTCGCCGATGCGGATCGCCCGTTGCAGGGCGAAAAGCTCCTCGGTGAACCGGCCCAGTATCTCGAGCGTCGCGTCCTTGTTGGTCAGGAACACGTCGCGCCACATGGTCGGATCGCTGGCGGCGATCCGGGTGAAGTCGCGAAAGCCCGCGGCCGAATACTTGATCACCTCGCTGTCGGTCACCCGGCGCAGGTCGTCGGCGACCCCGACCATCGTATAGGCGATCAGGTGCGGCGTGTGGCTGGTCACCGCCAGCACCAGGTCGTGATGCTCGGCATCCATCGTGTCGACATTGGCGCCCATGCCCTCCCAGAAGGCGCGCAGCCGGGCGATGGGTGCCTCGGGCGTTCCCTCAACCGGCACCAGCAGGCACCAGCGGTTGTCGAACAGCTCGGCAAAGCCGCTTTCGGGGCCGGAATGCTCGGTCCCGGCCAGCGGATGGCCGGGCACGAAGAACACGCCCTCGGGCAGGTGCGGCGCGACCTGCGCGATCACGTCGCGCTTGACCGAGCCGACATCGGTGACCGTGGCCCCGGGTTTCAGCGCCGGCGCGATCTCTTCCGCAACCTGCCCCATGGCGCCCACCGGCACGCAGAGCACCACCAGATCGGCGCCCTCCACCGCCTCCGCGGCGCTGTCGCAGACCCGGTCGCAAAGACCGATGCGCCTTGCGGTGGCCCGTGTCGCCTCGGAGCGGGCATAGCCGGTGACCTCGCCCGCGAGGCCGGTGCGCCTGATCGCCCAGAACATCGACGAGGCGATCAGCCCCAGCCCGATCAGCGCCACGCGGTCATAGAGCGGCGCGCTCATGGCTGGCCCGCCTTGAAGGCCGCCACCGCCTCGGCGACGCGGCGGCAGGCGGCCTCGTCGCCCACCGTGATGCGCAGCGCGTTGGGCAGCTTGTAGCCCGCCACCCGGCGCACGATCAGCCCGCGGGCTTGCAGATGGGAGTCGCAGGCCTCGGCCTCGGCGCGGCTGGCGAAGCGGGCGAGGATGAAGTTGGCGCAGGAGGTGTCGGACGGCACCCCGGCCTCGGCCAGCGCCTCGGCCAGCCAGGCCCGCCAGCGGGCGTTCTCGGCGCGGCAGTGGCGCACGTAATCGGCATCACGGATCGCCGCCTCGGCCGCGGCCAGTGCCAGGTTCGAGAGGTTGAACGGCCCCCGCACCCGGTTCAGCACGTCGATCACCGCCTGCGGCCCGTAACCCCATCCGACGCGCAACCCGCCCAGCCCGTAGAGCTTGGAGAAGGTGCGGATCATCATCACGTTGTCCCGCTCCGTGGCCAGCCCGGCCCCGGCATCGAAGCCGTCCACGTATTCGGCATAGGCACCGTCCAGCACCAGCAGCGCGCGGGGTGGCAGACCATCGGCGAGCCGCGCCACCTCGGCCGAACCGATCATCGTGCCGGTGGGGTTGTTGGGGTTGGCGACGAAGACCAGCCGCGTCGCCTCGGTGCAGGCGGCCAGCAGCGCGTCGACATCGGTGACGCGGTCCCTTTCGGACGCCTCGACGGGAGTGGCACCATTGGCCAGCGCGCTGATCCGGTACATGGCGAAGCCGTGCTCGGTATGCAGCACCTCGTCGCCCGGCCCGGCATAGGCCTGGCAGAGAAAGGCGATCAGCTCGTCGCTGCCGGCGCCGCAGATGATCCGCGCCGGATCCAGCCCGTGCACCTCGCCGATCGCCGCGCGCAGGGCGGCATGGTCCGAGGACGGGTAGCGGTGGACCTGCCCGGTGCCGTCCAGCACCGCCTGCAGCGCCTTCGGGCTGGGGCCGAGCGGGTTCTCGTTCGACGACAGCTTGATGGCGTTGGAGATGCCGGCCACATGCGCCGCCCCGCCTTCGTAGAGCGCGATCTCCATGATGCCGGGCTGCGGTTCGGGTCTGGTCATGCGGGCGGGCTCCTCGATTGCCCCCTCATACCCAGCCCCGCGGTCGGTGAAAAGCGCGAAACCCGGCCCTCAGGCGGCCCGGCCCTGCCCCTTGAAGCGGGCGGTGGTCTCGTCCACCTCGTAGAGCGGCGCGTAGCGGTCCGTGCTCCGGCTCAGCGCGTTCACGCTGTCGATGATGAAGCGCACCGTCGCCTCGTCCATCAGGTAGCTGAAGTTGAGCCGCACCCAGCCGGGCTTGCGCAACTCGCGCCCCGCCTTCAGGTCGGCCTGCAGCGCCTCGGACATGGGCCGGTCGATGCCCAGCAGCCGGTGCGCGTAGGGGCCTGCGCAGGCGCAGCCGCCGCGCGCCTGGATGCCGTGAATGTCGCTGAGCATCCGCGTGAACAGCTGCTGATGCACCGGGGCGCCCTGCCCGTCGCGCACCATGAAGGAGAAGATCGGCAGGCGGTGGCCCTTGTCCGCGCCCAAGAGGGTCAGGTGCGGGTTGTCCGACCAGCCCTCCAGCGCCATGGCGTTGTAGCGCGCCTCGCGCGCGGCGATGACCTCGGCCCCGACCGCGTCCTTGACCAGAAAAGCCAGCGCCGCGCGGATGTCGCCGATCACGTTCGGCGTGCCGGCCTCCTCGCGTGCCGCCAGATCGCGCGAATATTCATGCCCCCAGGGCGAGACGAAGGCGACGGTGCCGCCGCCCGGCCAGCAGGGACGGGTGCGCCGGACGACGTCGGTGTTCACCACCAGAACACCCGAGGCGCCCGGCCCGCCCGGGAACTTGTGCGGCGAGACCACGATGGCATCCTTGGCCGCATCGGTGCCGCGGCCCATGTCGATGGGCAGGTAGGGGCCGGCCCCGGCATAATCCCAGACCGCCACCGCGCCATGCGCCTTGAGAAGCCGCGTCACCGCATCCGCGTCGGTGACGATGCCAGTGACGTTGGAGGCCGCCGAAAAGCTGCCGATCAGCAGGTCGGCGCCCGCATGGTCGATCAGCGCGGCCTCAAGCGCCGCGAGATCCGGCCCGCCCTCCGCGGCTTCCGGGATTTCAATGACGTCCGCCCGGCTCTCGCGCCAGGGCAGGATGTTGGAGTGATGCTCATAGGGTCCGATCAGCACCACCGGACTCGCGGCCTCGTTGACCCCCAGCAGGCTGACCAGCCGGTTCAGCCCGGCAGTGGCACCCGAGCCCGCGAAGATCACCGCGTCGTCCTCCCCCGCCCCGACCAGCCGCGCGATCTCGGCCCGCGCGGCCTTGCGCAGCCGGGTCATATGGGCGCCGCAATAGGAGGCCTCGGTGTGGCTGTTGGCATAGTAGGGCAGCACCTCGGAGGCGACGAAATCCTCGACCTGCCGCAGCGCCCGCCCCGAGGCGACGTAGTCCGCATAGACCAGCGGCACCTCCCCGGTCAGCCCCGGGATCAGGATGTTCTCGCCGATCAGCCCGTCGCGCAGGGTCCCATCTCGGGCGGCGGCGGCGATGGTGTCGCGGAAGGTCTCGAGGGTGGTCATGGGGGACGGCTCCTTGCTCTGCCCCCAATCTGATGGCCTTTCGTTGCGATTCCTTTGCCGTTTTTCTTTCCATTTTCCGATTTCTCGTGTCATATGATCTGTCATGGCGAAATCCATCGATCAGATTGACCGCAACCTGCTGCGCGAGCTGCAGCGCGATGCCAGCCTCTCGCAGCGCGACCTGGCCGAACGGGTCGGCCTGTCGCAGAACGCCTGCTGGCGGCGGCTGAAGGCGCTGACCGAGTCCGGGCTGCTGAAGGGCTCGCGGGCGCGGATCGACCGACGCAAGCTGGGGCTCGACCTGGTGGTCTTCGTGATGCTGCGCACCCGCCACCATTCCGCCGACTGGCTGCAGGCCTTCCGCCGGCATGTGCTGACCATCCCCGAGGTGATCGATTTCCACCGGATCAGCGGCGATTACGATTATCAGCTGAAAGTGGTGACCGAGGACATGGCCAGCTACGACCGGGTCTATCGCCGCTTGATCGAGGGGGTCGAGCTGGACAGCGTGACCTCGTATTTCGCCATGGAAGAGATCGCCGAGGGCCGCCCGCTGCCGCTCTGACCCGGCTCTTGCACGCCCGCCGCAAGGGCCTATCTTTTCCGGGTATCCGCCTGCACGGCGGGCGTGCAGCCATCAGCAGGGAGATCTGCCATGATCGAAGTCACACCCGGACGCGCCGAGGCCAGCATCGACGTCAGGATGACAGGGAAGCTGACCGCGAAGGACTACGAGGACGTTCTCGCCCCCGCCCTGCAGGCCGCGCTCGAGACGCATGACCGCGTCAAGGTGCTGGTCCAGATCGGCCCCGGTTTCGACGGCTTCGAGGCCGGCGCCCTGTGGTCGGACGCCAAGCTGGGCCTCAGCCACTGGCGCGGCTTCGACCGGGTGGCGGTGGTCACCGATGTCGACTGGATCGAGCACACGATGAAGATCTTCGGCTTCGCCATGCCCTGCCCGGTCCGGGTCTTCGATCTGGATGAGGTGGACGAGGCCCGGCGCTGGCTGGGCGAATCGCTGGGCAGCATCCATCTGGCCGAGGCGGGCGGTGACGTGCTGCAGGTGCAGATGATCGGCAAGCTGGACAGCGCCGCCTATGCCCGCGCCGAAGAGCGACTGGATGCCTTCATCCGCGATCACGACAGCCTCAAGCTGCTGCTCGACCTGCGCGAGTTCGACGGCTGGCAAGGTCTGTCGGCGCTCGGCGACCATTTCAGCCTGGTGCGCGAGCATTACCGCATCCCCTCGAAGGTGGCGGTGGTCGGCGATGCCGCCTGGCAGAAGCTCGCCGAGCGGATCCTGTCGCGATTCGTGAAGGCCGAGACCCGTTATTTCGACGAGGACGATTTCGCGGACGCCACGGCCTGGATCACCTGAGCGCCCGGCCTCAGCCGGCAGCGGCGATCAGGGTTCGCGTATACTCGGTCTGCGGCCGCTCGAAGAGATCGTCGGCGCGGCCGTATTCGATCACGTCGCCCTGCTTCATCACCACCACGTCATGGGACATGGCGCGCACCACCTTCAGGTCGTGCGAGATGAAGAGATAGGCCAGCCCGTACTTGCGTTGCAGATCGCGCAGCAGGTCGACGATCTGCACCTGCACGGTCATGTCCAGCGCCGAGGTCGGCTCGTCCAGCACCAGCAACTTCGGGCGAAGAACCATGGCGCGGGCGATGGCGATGCGCTGGCGCTGGCCGCCCGAGAACTCGTGCGGGTAGCGGTCCATCGCCGCCGGATCGAGGCCGGTCTCGACCATCGCCTCGGCCACCAGGTCGCGCGGCGCGCGGTGCGGGTCGACCTTGTGGATGCCCAACCCCTCGCCGATGATCTGGGCGCAGGTCATCCGCGGCGACAGGCTGCCGAAGGGATCCTGAAAGACGATCTGCATGTCCTTGCGCAACCGCCTGAGCTCGCGCGTCGACCAGCTGCGAATGTCCTGCCCGCGATAGGTGATGCCGCCCTCGGAGGCGATCAGCCGCATGATCGCCAGTGCCAGCGTGGTCTTGCCGGATCCGCTTTCCCCGACGATCCCGAGCGTCTCTCCGGCGCGCACCGACAGGGTGGCGTCGTTGAC
>JAGRMU010000392.1:929-1143 GCA_020441165.1 Sedimentitalea sp. | reverse complement strand
TCGACGATCTCGCCGTCCTTCATCACGCAGACCCGGTCGGCGATGCGGCGCACGATCCCCAGGTCGTGGGTGATGAACAGAAGGCCCATGTCCTCGGTCGCCTTCAGCTCGGCCAGAAGCTCGAGGATCTGCGCCTGGATGGTGACGTCCAGCGCCGTGGTCGGCTCGTCCGCGATCAGGATGTCGGGCTTGTTGGCGAGCGCCATGGCGATCA
>JAGRMU010000392.1:0-677 GCA_020441165.1 Sedimentitalea sp. | reverse complement strand
TGTGCAGGAGCGCCGCATCGGCGCCAATCATCTGCTGGCCGTCATAGGTGATCGAGCCGGCGACCTCGGCGCTGTCGCCCAGCAGCGACACGGTGGAGAGCGCGGTGACGGATTTTCCCGAGCCGCTTTCGCCGACCAGAGCCACGGTCTCGCCGCGATCCACGGTGAACGAGACGCCGCGCACCGCCGGGGTGCTGCGCCCGTCCTGCCGGAAGGAGACGGTGAGGTTCTCGACCTGCAGCAGCGCCATCAGCGGAACGTCTTTCTGGGATCGAAGGCGTCACGGATGCCCTCGAAGATGAACACCAGCAGCGACAGCATGATCGCGAAGGTGAAGAAGGCGGTGAAGGCCAGCCAGGGGGCCTGCAGGTTCTGTTTCGCCTGCAGCGTCAGCTCGCCCAGCGAGGGCGCCGAGGAGGGCAAGCCGAAGCCGAGAAAATCGAGCGACGCCAGCGCCGAGATGGTGCCGGTGACGATGAAGGGCAGCATGGTGAGCGTCGCCACCATCGCGTTGGGCAGCATGTGGCGGAACATGATCGTCATGTTGCCGACCCCCAGCGCCTTGGCGGCGCGCACGTATTCGAGGTTGCGGGCGCGCAGGAACTCCGCCCGCACCACGCCTACCAGCGAGGTCCAGGAGAACAGCACCAGCAGGAACACCAGCAGCCAGAAACTGC
>JAGRMU010000391.1:3616-7682 GCA_020441165.1 Sedimentitalea sp. | reverse complement strand
CGTTCCTTCTCGCGCACCGGGTGATAGTCGCTGGGCGCCTTGGGCAGCGAGGCCAGGAAGGCGGCCTCGTGCGGGGCAAGCTCGGCCAGGGTCTTGTTGAAATAGGTCTGGCTGGCGGCGGCCACGCCATAGGAGTTCTGGCCGAGGAAGATCTCGTTGAGGTAAAGCTCGAGGATCTGTTCCTTGTCGAGCGTCTCCTCGAGCCGCGAGGCCAGGATGATCTCCTTGATCTTGCGCTCGGCCTGGCGGTCGCCGCTGAGCAGGAAGTTCTTCATCACCTGCTGGGTGATGGTCGAGGCGCCGCGCACGTTCTGGCCGCGCGACTTGACCGCGTCGAAGGCCGCGACCGCGATGCCGCGGGTGTCGTAGCCCTTGTGGGTGTAGAAATTCTTGTCCTCGGCCGAGATGAAGGCCTGCTTGACCAGGTCCGGGATCTCGTTGGCCGGCGCGTAGAGCCGCCGCTCCTTGGCGAACTCGTCGATCAGGTGGCCCTCGCCGGAATAGATGCGGCTGATCGTGGGCGGCTTGTACTGGGCCAGCGATTCGTGGCTGGGCAGGTCGCGGCCATACATCCAAAACACGCCGCCGATGGTCAGCGCGGCCATGGCGATGCCCAGCGTCACGAGGCTGAAGATCGCCCCGAAGAAGGATAAGATGAACCGGACCACGTCGCCGCCTTTGCTCGCTGGGTTGCGCCTATATAGGAAGACCGCGCGCGCGGGTCAAAACACGAAGCGGCGAAATCGCGCCCGTGACCCTGCGTCGCGGCCGGGTGCGCGTGTCAGGCGCCGGCGCGCCCGGCCATGAACCGCGCCAGCCGCGCCAGTCCCTCCTCGATGTCGGCGGTGCTGCGCGCATAGGAAAACCGCAGGGTGGTGGCCCCGCGGGCGGGATCGAAATCCAGCCCCGGGGTGACCGCGACCCCGGCCTTGTCCAGGATCTCGGCGGCGAAGTCGCGGCTGTCCGCGGTCAGATCGGACACGTCGGCATAGACATAGAAGGCGCCGTCGGGCGGCGCGATCCGGGTAAAGCCGGCCTTCGGCAGTCCTTCGAGCATCAGCGCCCGGTTCCGGCGGTAGACCTGCAGGTTGGCCTCGCACTCCTGCTCGCAATCCATCGCCGCCAGCGCCGCGATCTGGCTGGCATGGGGGGCGCAGATGAAAAGGTTCTGCGCCAGCCGCTCCAGCACCCGCACGTGATCCTCGGGCACCACCAGCCAGCCGACCCGCCAGCCGGTCATGCTGAAATACTTCGAGAAGGAATTGATCACGTAGCACTCGTCGGTCAGCTCCAGCGCGCTCACCGCCTTTCGCTCGTATTCCAGCCCGTGATAGATCTCGTCCGACAGGAACGCGGCCCCCTGCCCCTCGGCCGCCGCGATCAGCGCGGCCATCGCCTCCCGGTCCAGCATGGTGCCGGTGGGATTGGCCGGCGAGGCGACCAGCAGCCCGTCCAGATCGTGCCCGACCAGATCGGCGGGCACCGGCTGCAGCCGGTTCTCGGGCGCGGCGGGCAGATCGACCGGCGTCAATCCCAGCGCCCGGAGGATCTGGCGATAGCTGGGATAGCCCGGCGCCCCGATGCCGACTCGGTCGCCGCTGTCGAAGAGCGCCGAAAAGGCCAGGATGAAGCCGCCCGAGGCGCCCGAGGTGATCACCACCCGCTCGGGGTTCAGATCGAGCCCGTACCATTCGCCGTACATCTGCGCGATGCGCCGGCGCAGCGCCGGCAGACCCAGCGCCACGGTATAGCCCATCGCATCGCGCTCCAGCGCCCGCGACAGCGCCCGCAGCGCCCCTTGCGGCAAGCCGGTGCCGGGTTGGCCGACCTCCATGTGGATGATCCGGCGCCCGGCTTCCTCGGCGCGCCGGGCGGCCTCCATCACGTCCATCACAATGAAGGGATCGACCTCGGACCGGGTTGAGTTTCGCATGTCCTTCTCCCATGGTGCGGCCATGTTTTCTGCACGTGTCTTCCGGCTGGCGTCAATGCTCGGTTTTGGCCCCGCCGCCGGGTTCGCGATGCTTGTTTACCTGGCCTCGGCCGCCCCGGCCGCGGCGATCGGATTGCTGCGCGATGCCGGGGTCGAACATGGGCTTTCCGAACTCGCCGCCCCTGTCCTGCGCTCTGCCGGTCTGAGCCCGACGCGGGTCAAGGTGCTGGTGGTGGACGACGGCAAGCTCAACGCCTTCGTGATCGACGGGCAGACGATCTTCGTCAATCACGGCCTGATCCAGAAGGTCCAGAGCGCCGAGATGCTGCAGGCGGTGATCGCCCACGAGGCCGCCCATATCGCCAACGGTCACATCGCGCGGCGGATGGGCAACATGCGCAGCGCCCGCACCGTCGCGGGGCTGGGCACCGCGCTGGCGGTGGTCGCCGCCGCGGCGGGCGCCGGCCAGGCGGCGGGCGGCATCGCCATCGGCAGCGCGTCCTCCGCCTATCGTTCGTTCCTCTCCCATACCCGCGCCGAGGAGGCTGCCGCCGACCGCTCGGCCGCCAGCTTCATGCGCAATGGGGGCGTCGATCCGCAGGGTCTGGTGGAGTTGCACCGCGCCTTCGCCGGGCAGGAGGCGCTGAGCGTCGGGCGCCAGGATCCCTACATGCAGTCGCACCCGCTGACCCGCGACCGGATCCGCGCCGCCGAGGCCTTTGTCGCCTCGATCGGCTCCGCGGCCGAACCGAACCCCGAGGCCGACTACTGGTTCGCCCGGGTGCGCGGGATCATCTCGGCCTTCACCCGCGCGCCGGGCTGGACGCTGCAGCGCGCCCCCGAGGAGAGCGCCGCGGACATCCGGCTGATGCGCGAGGCGATCGCCTATCACCGCCAGAACGACCTGGCGCGGGCGCTGACGGCCATCGACGGCGCGCTCGCGATCCGCCCGGACGATGCCTATTACCACGACCTCAAGGGGCAGTTCCTGATCGAGAACCGCAAGATGGACGCCGCCGTCGCCGCCTATGCCACCGCCGTCTCGCTGGCGCCAGGCGACGCGCTGATCCTCGGCGGCTATGGCCGGGCGCTGCTGGCGGCGGGCCAGCCCAAGGCGGCGCTGGCCCAGCTGGAAAAGGCGCGCAGCCGCGATTTCCGCGACCTGCGGGTGCTGCGCGATCTGGGCCAGGCCTATGCCGAGACCGGCCAGGACGGCATGGCCGCCACCGCCACCGCCGAGCGCTACGCGCTGCAGGGCCGGCTGGAGGATGCCGCGATTCACGCCCGGCGGGCCGAGCGGCTGCTGCCGCGCGGCTCGGCGGCTTGGCAACGGGCGCAGGATGTGCTCATAGCCGCAGAACAAGCCGAGAAGAGGAAAAAGAAATGAACATCGCTGCCGCCGCCGGGCTGTCCCTGGCCCTGCTTGCCGGACCCGCCCTGGCGCTCGACCTGGGATCGCTCTCGGAGGCGGAGCGCGCGGCGTTCCGCGCCGAGGTGCGCGCCTATCTGATGGACAACCCCGAGGTGATCATCGAGGCGGTCAACCAGCTGGAGGCGCGCAAGGCCGAGGCGCAGGCGAGCGCCGATTTCGATCTGGTCAAGGTCAACGCCGAGGAGATCTTCAACGACGGCTATTCTTGGGTCGGCGGAAATCCCGATGGCGACATCACCCTGGTCGAGTTCCTCGACTATCGCTGCGGTTATTGCCGCAAGGCCATGCCCGAGGTCGCCAAGCTGCTGGAAACCGACGGCAACATCCGGCTGATCGTCAAGGAATTCCCGATCCTCGGCGAGGAGTCGATGATCTCGTCGCGCTTCGCGGTCGCCACCCGCCAGGTTGCCGGCGATGAGGCCTATGCCAAGGTGCACGACGCGCTGATGGAGATGACCGGCGAGATGAATGACGTCGCCCTGCGCCGGCTGGCCGAGGGGCTGGGCCTCGATGCCGATCCGATCCTGGAGCGGATGGACAGCGACGAGGTCACCGACGAGATCGCCCGCACCCGCGCCCTGGCGCAGCGGCTGCAGATCTCGGGCACCCCGACCTTCGTGCTGCAGGACGAGCTGCTGCGCGGCTATCTGCCGGCCGACCAGCTGGCGCAGATCGTGGCCGAGAAGCGCGGCGAATAAGGG
>JAGRMU010000391.1:2535-3463 GCA_020441165.1 Sedimentitalea sp. | reverse complement strand
TCCGGGGCCAGGGTCTCGACGAAGACCTTGCCGGTCCGGCCCATCCGCACCCGCCAGTGCTGGCCCTGGCGCACCTGACCGACCAGTTGCGGGCGGTAGCAGACGAAATTCCAGCCGCCCGGGTTGCGGACGCTGTCATAGCTGATGCCGGCGAAGGACGCGGCGCGCACCGCCTCGCCGAAGGGCTGCGCGGCGGCATAGCTGGCCGGATCGTGCAGCGCGGGCGCCTGGCCGCGGATGTCGACGTAGCTGCCACCGAGACGGGCGACATAGCCGCGATACTCCTCGGTCTTCTCGGTCAGCGCCGAGAGGGTCACCTCGCGGCGCAGCCCGTTCAGCACCTCGATCAGGGCGGTCTCCGGACTCGCCGCCGCATACCAGGCCCCGAGTTCGCCACCGGCGAAGCGCGATCCCGCGGCGGAGCCGTGCAGGAAAGCCGCCATCACCACGCTGGCATTGGGCCTCCCGAACACCCAGTCCGAGGGCGGCAGCCGGCGCAGCCGGTGGGCGACGATGCGATCGTTGGTCCAGCCCTCCAGTTCGAGCACCGCGGCCAGATCGCCGGGCGTGGCGACTGTCTCGAAGGCGGCGATGGGCGGAAACCGGCTGGGGATCACGCGGTGGGTGCGCGCGGGCGCGGAAACCTGCGGGAACTGGTCGGGATCGGGCAGGCTCATCCGAAGACGAGGCTCTCCCGGGTGACCGGCTCGATCTCCGCCGCCGGGTCGGGATGGGCGGCGCTGCCGCCGCGCCAGGCGTCGAGATAGCGCCGCAGGGTCAGGAGCCCGTCCTGGGTACCCGAGGTGACCAGCGCCATCGGCGCCTGCCCCGCGAAGGGCACCCCGCGATGGGCGCCGCGCAGCCAGCGCAGGGCCTCGGCGGGATCGAGAAAGAGGATCGCCAGCGCCTTGTGAATGCCCAGCACCGC
>JAGRMU010000391.1:1659-2438 GCA_020441165.1 Sedimentitalea sp. | reverse complement strand
ACCGCCAATCGGTCCTTCTCGGACAGGCCCCAGAGATCGGCGATGGCCAGGAAGCTGCGAAGCCCCGGCCCGCTGAGCCGTTTGCGATGCGATGGCCCCATGTCCCGGGGCGCGACCATCTCGGGGGCGCTGTCGATGGAACGGCGTGCGGGGTACGGCATGATCCGGCTCCTTTGTCCGGATACATACATAGCGTACATATCTGGACATTTCAAGCCCGGGTCGCCGCCCCGGTCCGCGTCACTCCGCGGCGGCGGCGACGGCGTCCAGTTCGGCGGCGCGTTTCTCGACCTGCTCGACGATATGGTCGATCATCGCGGCGTTGCTCATCCGGTGGCTCTGCTTGCCCGCAAGATAGACCATCCCCGCCCCGGCGCCGCCGCCAGTGAAACCGACATCGGTCATCAGCGCCTCGCCCGGCCCGTTCACCACGCAGCCGATGATGCTGAGGCTCATCGGGGTCTTGATGTGCTCCAGCCGTTTTTCCAGGATTTCCACCGTGCGGATCACGTCGAAGCCCTGCCGTGCGCAGGAGGGGCAGGAGATGATGTTGACCCCGCGATGGCGCAGGCCCAGGGATTTCAGGATCTCGAAGCCGACCTTCACCTCCTCGACCGGGTCGGCCGACAGGCTGACGCGGATGGTGTCGCCGATCCCCATCCACAGCAGGTTGCCCAGCCCGATGGCCGACTTGATCGTGCCCGAGACCAGCCCGCCGGCCTCGGTGATCCCCAGGTGGATCGGCGCGTCCGTGGCCTCGGCCAGCTGCTGGTAGGCGG
>JAGRMU010000391.1:0-1602 GCA_020441165.1 Sedimentitalea sp. | reverse complement strand
AGGATGCGGATATGGGCCAGCCCGCTTTCGACCATCGCATCGGGACAGGGCTCGCCGTATTTCTCGAGCAGGTGCTTTTCGAGGCTGCCGGCATTGACGCCGATCCGGATCGAGCAGCCGTGATCGCGCGCCGCCGCGATCACCTCGCGCACCCGCTGTTGCGACCCGATATTGCCGGGATTGATGCGCAGGCAGGCGGCGCCCGCCTCGGCGGCCTCGATGCCGCGCTTGTAGTGGAAATGGATGTCAGCGACGATCGGCACCGGGCTTTCGCGCACGATCTCCTTCAGCGCCTTCGACGAGGCCTCGTCGGGGACCGAGATGCGCACGATATCGGCCCCCGCCTCGGCCGCGGCCTGGACCTGCGCCACGGTGGCCGCGACATCGGTGGTGGGGGTGTTGGTCATGGTCTGCACCGCGATCGGCGCATCGCCGCCGACCGGGACGTTGCCGACCATGATCTGGCGCGAGGCGCGCCGGTGGATACTGCGCCAGGGACGCACGGGGTTCAGGGACATTGCCGGGCTCCGCCGGGTTGGGTCATGCCCGGTCTAGATAGTCCGCGCAGGCCGGCACCGCAATGGCGGGCCGCTACTGGTCGGTCCCCGCCGGGGCGGGCACCGGCGCGGTCTGCGCCTCGGCCACCAGCCGCGCCAGATCGCCGTCGCGCTGCAGATCGGCGACGGCAAAGCGCTCGGTTACCGCGGCAATCGAGAGCGGCAGTTTAGAGGTCACGGTGCCGGGCGCGCCGACCGGGCCGTAATGGGCGCCGCCGAGGGCGAAGTAGATCGCGCCGGATTCGCCGGCGCGCAGAGTCGGCGGCTCTTCGGTGGCCGGCACCTCATAGCTCTCGCCGCCCTCCATGATGCCCTCGAAGATCACGGTTCCGTCCGCCGCGCGCACCCGCACCCAGGACGGGCGCACCGCGACCATGCGCAGCTGCGGCGCCGCATCCTCGACCACCTGCGGAACGATCAGCGCCGGTCCCATTTGTGGCCCGTCTCGGACCTGGAGGGCCTCGGCGACCTGCACCTGCGGCAGTTCCGGCGCCGGGAAGGTGCCGACCTCGCGCGGATCGAGCGTCGAGATCGGCGCGTCGCGCGCCACCAGCACCGGCACATCGAGCGCCTGCGGGCGGTAGAGCCGGTCGAGCGCCTCGGCGCTCGGCAGCGTCGTGGTCTCGCTGCCCTGCCCCGGATCGGGGCGCACGGCGCCCTTCAGCGGGTCGAGATCGGAGAGCACCACCGGCGCCTGCTCGACCGGCGCGAACTTGACCTGCTGGACCTGCTTGAGCACCGACCAGCCGCCATAGCCGATGCCGCCGATCAGCGCCAGCAGCACCAGGATCGAGCCGATCGCCCGAGGCTCGATCTGGCCGAAGGGGCTTTCGCGCACCGGGATGAAGGGCGTGTTCGGGGCCTTGAAGGGATCGCGGCCCAGGCCCGGCATCGCGGCCTGGACGCCCGTGGCCGGTTTCTTGACCACCGAGGCCTTCTCGGACATGCCGTGGGCGACCGCAAAGCCGCTTTCCTGGCAGAAGGCGGTAAAGGTCTCGTCCGGGTTCATGCCCAGGTAGCGCGCATAGGAGCGCACATAGCCGGC
>JAGRMU010000390.1:3331-5906 GCA_020441165.1 Sedimentitalea sp. | reverse complement strand
CCCTATGAGGACCCTTATGCTGAATGATCTTCCCTCGCGCCGCACGGTCTTGACCGGGGCCATCGCCGCCGCCGGCCTCGCGGCGCTTCCGATTCCGGCCCTCGCGCTGACCGAGCCGCAGGCGCGGCAGCTGATCGACCAGCTGGTCGGCGAGATCAACGCGGTGATCGCCTCGGGCAAGTCCGAAAGCGCGATGATCCGCGAGTTCGAGAAGATCTTCGCGCGTTATGCCGACGTGCCGATCATGGCGCGCTATGCCCTCGGGAACGACGCGCGCAGCGCCAGCAAGGCGCAGATCCGCGATTTCACCAAGGCCTTCCAGGGCTATATCGCCAAGAAATACGGCGGCCGCTTCCGCGAGTTCATCGGCGGGCGGATCGAGGTCAAGTCGACGCGCCAGATCAAGAGCGGCTACGAGATCCGCTCGATCGCCTACCTGCAGGGCGAGGCGCCCTTCGAGGTCACCTTCCTGGTCTCGGACCGCTCGGGCAAGATCCTGTTCTTCAACATGTTCATCGAAGGGGTGAACCTGCTGCTGACCGAGCGCACCGAGATCGGCGCCATGCTCGACCGCGCCAAGGGCGATATCGGCACGGTGACCGCGCAGCTCTCGAAGATGGGCTGAACGGGGCCTCGCCGCTCAGCGATCCGTGGTCTGCTGCGGGCGCTGGGGGGCCGCTCCATTGCCGCCACCACCGCCACCGCCGCCGAAGATGTCGCGCAGCACGTTGTCGACGATGTTGCCCAGGGAATTGTCGCTGCCGGTGCCGCCGGCCCCGTCATAGGCCCCGGCCCCCGGCTCGCGCGCCTGGGCGGGGCCCTCGGGAGCGCGCATCGGCAGCGGCCGCGGCGGCAGCCCGTCATGCACCCGCACCATGGTCTCGTGCCAGATCTCGGCGGGCAGGCCGCTGCCGGTCACCCCGGTCAGCGGCGTGTTGTCGTCATAGCCCATCCAGACCCCGGCCACGTAATCGGCGGTGAAGCCGATGAACCACGCATCGCGCGCCGCCTGGGTGGTGCCGGTCTTGCCCGCCGCCTCGCGGTTCGGCAGCGCGGCACGTCGACCGGTGCCTTCCGAGATCACCTTCTCCATCATCCAGATCAGCTGCTGCGCCGCCTCCTCGCGGATCACCCGCTCGCCGATCCCGCCGGCCGCGCCCATCAGCGGCGTGTCGTCCCCCAGAAGCTGCAATTCGACCAGCCCGTAGGGCGTGACCGACGAGCCGCCGTTGAGAATGCCCGCATAGGCGCCGGTCATCTCGATCAGGGTGCTTTCCGACGCCCCCAGCGCCAGCGCCGGCCCCAGCGCCAGGTCGCTCTCGATGCCGAAGCCGCCGGCGACGGTTCGCACCAGATCGCGCCCGACCTTCTCGGAGACCTTGACCGCCGGGATGTTCAGCGAATCCTTCAGCGCATCGACCAGCGTCACCCGGCCATTGTACTTGCTGGTGTAGTTCTTGGGACACCACTGGCCCGAGCCGGGGATCGTCATGCAGAAGGGCTCGTCCACCACCGTGTCCAGCGGGGAATAGCCCAGTTCCAGCGCCGTGGCATAGACGAAGGGCTTGAACGCCGATCCGGTCTGGCGCAGCGCCTGGGTGGCGCGGTTGAAGGCCCCCGCCACCTTGGTCTTGCGCCCGCCGACCATGGCGCGCACCGCGCCGTCCGCGGACATCACCACGATCGCGGCCTGCGCCTTGGAATCCTCGCTGACCTTTTCCGCGAAGATGTAGCGCAGCGCCTCCTCGGCCGATTTCTGCAGGTTCCGGTCGAGCGTGGTGCGGATGATCACGTCCTCGGTGGTGTTGCGGGTGAAGTATTCCGGCCCGCTCGACATCACCCAGTCGGCGAAATAGCCGCCCGCCTTTTCCTCGGCCGCCTCCGACAGTTCGGCCGGGTTGGCCTGCGCCTCGGCCGCCTGGTCGGCGGTCAGGAACCCCTGCTCCTCCATCAGCCCGACGATCAGGCTGGCGCGGTTCTGCGCCCGGTCCAGATCGTTGGTCGGCGCAAAGCGGGTCGGTGCGACCAGCAATCCGGCCAGCATCGCCGCCTCGGCGGGGCTGACCTCGGCCGCCGACTTGCCGAAATAGCGCTGGCTGGCCGCCTCGAACCCGCGCGCCCCGGCGCCCAGGAAGGCCCGGTTCATGTAGATGGTGAGGATCTCGTCCTTGGTGTACCTCACCTCCATCGCCAACGAGAAGATGGCTTCCTTGATCTTGCGCCAGAGCGTGCCGCGGCGGCATTCGGCCTCGTAGTCGGCCTCCGAGAGGCCGGCGGCCGGATCGAAGGGCTCGCCCAGGCAGAGAAGTTTCGCGGTCTGCTGGGTGATGGTCGAGCCGCCATGGCCCGAGAGCGGCCCGCGCCCCTCGCGCAGGTTGATTCGCACCGCGCTGGCGACGCCGCGCGGGCTGACCCCGAAATGGCTGTAGAAGCGCTTGTCCTCGGTGGCGATGATGGCGTTCTTCAGGTGCGGCGAGACGGTGTCGGCGGTCACCACCCCGCCGAACTGGTCGCCGCGCCAGGCGAAGACATCGCCGTTGACATCGAGCATCGTGACCGAGCCCCGGGCCCGCCC
>JAGRMU010000390.1:0-3245 GCA_020441165.1 Sedimentitalea sp. | reverse complement strand
GCGGCCCAGATCAGACCGAGGATCCCGGCGAGGATCGCGCCGAAGAACCCCAGGATGCGGCGCACCGGTCCGCCGCCGCCGCGGCGCGTCCGGGCGGTCCGGGTTCGGGACCGGCGGGCGGGCGCCTTGGTCTTGGTGGGGGCCGGTTTCTTCGCGGGCGCCGCGCGCTTGCCAGCGCCGGATTTGCCGGCATAGCGCCGATCGGCCACCAATGGCGGCTTGCGCCCGTTCTTTTCCACCATCTATTGCCCTGCCCGGCTCTGGCCCGTTGGTTTTGCCCGCAACGATACCGTGCGGGCGCGCGATTGTAGAGGGCTTTAACGCATCGCGGCACCGTTCCTCAACCGCCTATTTTCTGTGCGTCCCTGGGGATTTGCACGCTTTTTGTGCGAACTCGTCGAAAACTCCGGCGCTAATGGCCATGTCGGCATTCCCAAGCCGCCGCGCGCGCGGCTTGAATGCTGCACATGCGAAATGCAGGCCCGCCTGCCCAGACGAAGGACGCCAAGGTGAAACTCATCATAGCGACGATCAAACCCTACAAGCTGGAGGAAGTCCGCGAGGCGCTGACCAATGCCGGCGTGCGCGGCATGATGGTGACCGAGATAAAGGGCTTCGGCTCGCAATCGGGCCATACCGAGATCTATCGCGGCGCCGAATACGCGGTGAACTACGTGCCCAAGGTCCGGCTCGAGATCGTCGTGCCGGACGCGATGACCGACCAGATCACCGAAACCATCGTCAGGACCGCGCGCACCGACAAGATCGGCGACGGCAAGATATTCGTGCTGGACGTGGAGCAGGCGATCCGCGTGCGCACCGGCGAAACCAACGAGGACGCGCTGTGAGCGGCGCAGGCAAGGACAAAGGACATGACGCGATGATACAGACCAAATTCACCCCCCTTGCGGCGTCGATGATGCTGTTGCCGGGCCTCGCCTTCGCGCAGGACAGCGAGACCGCGGCGGCGGCGGTGGACACCGCCGTCGAGACCATGAACAAGGGCGACGTCGCCTGGATGCTGACCGCGACCATCCTGGTGCTGTTCATGATCCTCCCCGGCCTCGCCCTCTTCTACGGCGGCCTGGTGCGCGCCCGGAACATGCTCTCGGTGCTGATGCAGTGCACCAGCATCGCCGCGCTGGCGATGGTGATCTGGGTGATCTGGGGCTATTCCTTCTCCTTCGGCGGCGGCACCGGCCCGTTCTGGGGCGGCTTCGGCAAGCTGTTCCTCGCCGGGGTCACCCCGGACTCGATGGCCGCCACCTTCACCGACGGCGTGGTGATCCCCGAATACGTCTTCATCGCCTTCCAGATGACCTTCGCCGCGATCACCCCGGCGCTGATCGTAGGCGCGCTGGTCGAGCGGGTGCGGTTCGGGGCGCTGATGCTGTTCTCGGCGCTCTGGGTCACGCTGGTCTATTTCCCGGTCGCGCACATGGTCTGGGATGGCGCCGGCCTGATCTTCAACATGGGCGCGCTCGACTTCGCCGGCGGCACCGTGGTGCATATCAACGCCGGGATCGCCGCGCTGATCGGGTGCCTGGTGATCGGGCCGCGCGTCGGTTTCGGCAAGGAGAACATGGCGCCGCATTCGATGACCCTGACCCTGGTCGGGGCGGGCATCCTCTGGGTCGGCTGGTTCGGCTTCAACGCCGGCTCCAACCTCGAGGCCAATGGCGGCGCCGCCCTGGCGATGATCAACACCTTCGTGGCCACCGCCAGCGCCATCCTGGCCTGGAACGTGATCGAGAAGATCACCCGCTCGCATTCCTCCATGCTGGGCGCGGCCTCGGGCATGATCGCGGGCCTGGTGGCGATCACCCCGGCCTGCGGCAGCGTCGGCCCCTTGGGCGCCATCGTCCTCGGCGCCCTCGCTTCGGCCGGGTGCTACTTCTTCGTGGCGGTGGTCAAGAACCGGTTCGGTTATGACGACAGCCTCGACGTCTTCGGCATCCACGGCATCGGCGGTATCATCGGCGCCGTCGGCACCGGCATCTTCACCGCCCCCGCCCTCGGCGGCATCGGCGGCGAGGACTTCGCGATGGCGGCGCAGACCTGGATCCAGATCAAGGCGGTGCTGATCACCATCCTGTGGTGCGGCGTGGTCTCGTTCGTGCTGTTCAAGCTGGTGGACATGACGATCGGCCTGCGGGTTCCCCGCGAGGAGGAGCGACAGGGTCTCGACCAGACCAGCCACGGCGAATCCGCCTACAACTACTGACGCCGCGTCCCGGCGCACGAACGCCCTGCGAAGCCCCCGGCGCACCCCGCGCCGGGGGCTTCTTGCATCGGGGCAGCTGTCAAGCCTCGGTTAACCGATCCCGGCTAGAAGTGGGCGACACGTTCAGGCAACCCGGATCGGAGGCGCCGCTTGACCCATCAGCCGCATATTGCCGCCTACGAAATACTCTGCGACGACAGTCCCGACGCGCTCAGCGCGAAGGTTCAGAATGCGATCCACGACGGCTGGCAGCCGTTCGGGCCGCCCGCCGTCGTCCTGCGCAGCGACACGCCCGCAGCCCTTGCCAGCTATTCTCAGGCGATGGTGCGGCAATCGGACTGGTTCCGCTAGCGGGCGCATCCGGCCCGGATCAGATGCCGACCTCGACCACGGCGCGGGCGAGGATCGGCACGGTCTCGGCGTTCAGCCCGGCGATGTTCATGCGGCTGTCGCCGACCATGTAGATGCCATGCTCGGCGCGCAGCTTCTCGACCATGTCGGGCGTGGTGCCGAGGCGCGAGAACATCCCCCGGTGCTGGGCCAGGAAGGCGAAGCGGTCCGATCCGGTCAGCCGCTGCAGTTCGTCGGCAAGCTGCTGGCGCAGACCCAGCATCGACAGGCGCACCTCTTCCAGCTCGCCCGCCCAGTCGGCCCGCAACCCCTCGTCGGTCAGGATCATGGTCACCAGCCGCGCCCCGTGATCGGGCGGGAAGGAGAAGTTCTGGCGGTTCAGGAAGGCCAGCGTGTCCTGGTTCAACGCCCGCTGATCGGTATCCTGCGACACCGCCATCAGCAGTCCGGTCCGTTCGCGATAGATGCCGAAATTCTTCGAGCAGCTGGCCGCGATCAGGCATTCGGGCACCTGCGCCGCCACCAGCCTTGCGCCGGCGGCATCCGCCTCGAGCCCGTCGCCGAAACCCTGATAGGCGATGTCGATCATCGGGATCGCCCCGGCTTCGTTCAGCCGGTCGGCCACCGCTTGCCATTCCACGAGGTTCAGGTTGGCGCCGGTCGGGTTGTG
>JAGRMU010000389.1 GCA_020441165.1 Sedimentitalea sp. | reverse complement strand
CTAATGCGCCGCCCGATCGCTGTTTGCGCTTTCTCCTGTCTTCTGGCGACGGCTGCCAATGCCGAGGAGCCAGGCGGTCAGATCATCGGGAGTTTCGCGGAGCAGCCACTCGAAGTGAGTATCTCGCCCGATCTTTCGGCGGCGACGATCATCGGCACCTACGCTGATGCATTCCTTTCTGGCGTTCAGACGGAAGATGGTCAGGAAACAGTCTTTCTGTCGCTGATATTTAGCGGCGAGTTGCCTGATCCGCAGGAAGTGACTCTCGAGATCGCCTTCGCGGACGACATGGGGGCAAACTGGCGAGGCGATGGGGGCAGTCTTATGCTGGACCTGGCAGATTTCTCTGCGACGGATGGAATCGTGAGTCTCTCGGGCACCGTGATCGGTGATGTCAGCGGTGGGCCGGACTCGGAAACGCGCCCTGTCACCTTCAGCTTTGAAGCACGGCTGGAGATGGTGAACTGATGCGCGGTATTGCCGTTGCAACAATCATCCTCACTGCGCCGGTCAACGCCGCCCCCGCAGATGGCGTTTATGACGGATTTGACTGCGAGGCCCCAGTCAGTGACCAGCGTGTGACGCTGCAAGGCGACCGGATCGTCTATTATGAATCGAGCTGCCGCCTGACCGACCCGCGAAGCGTCGAAGGCTGGGAAAACGCAACGCTCTACTGGGCCAACTGCCGGGGCGAGGGACAGGACTGGCGTGAACGCACCCTGCTGATGACCCGCATGGGCGGCGATCTGATCGTGATCGGCAACGGCTGGGCCGAACGCTACGCGCCCTGCCCAGACCGCCAGCCGGAGATCGACTGATGCGGCCCGTCATCCTTGCCGCCTTCCTGTTCGCCTCGGCACCGGTTGCGGCAGAGTCCGTCACCGTCGTGGTCTTTGACGCTTCTGGGTCGATGTGGAACCGGATCGAGGGCGACCTCAGTCGGATCGAGGTCGCGCGCGACGTGGTCGGCAACTATTTCATCGACCGCGATCCCGAGGCGCCCTACGCGGTCGTGGCCTACGGGCATCAGCGCAAGGGCGATTGCGGCGATATCGAGGTGGTCACGCCGATGGGTCTGCACGACGGCGCGGGACAGGCCAACAGGATCGTCGAACTTATCCCGCAGGGCATGACGCCGCTGACGGACGCGCTGCAGGTTGCACGCGACCAGATCCCGCCGACCGCCGAAGCCGCCGATATCGTGCTGATCACCGACGGGCTGGAGAACTGCGGGGGCGATCCCTGCGCGCTGGCGGCGCGGTTCGCGGCCGAGGGGATCGACATGCGCGCGCATGTGGTGGGCTTCGGCATGGCCGAGGGCGAGATCGGCGCGCTGTCCTGCCTGCCAGACCAGACGGGCGGGTTGCTGCTGGAGGCCTCGACCGGGGCGGAACTGGCCGCCGCGCTGACGCAGATCACGCCCGACAACCCGGTGTCGGACACGGTCTTAATGTCGCTCTACGCCATTTCCGAACGCACCACCGCCCCGCTGGGAGTGGCCGATTGGCGGATCACCGACCTTGAGGGCACCTTGGTCGCGGAGGCCGAAGGGCGCAATTCCTTCGACATCGCCCTGCCGACAGGCGAGTACAACGTGGCCGCAACCGCTCCGGGTCATGCGGGCGAGATGCTCCTGACGGTCAGGCCCGACATCGTCCAGCGCGTCGCCGTGCCCCTGACCGAGGATCGCCCCGAGGCGTCGCTCGACGCGCCAGACACCGCCCCGGCGGGCGGCGCGCTGGATGTAAGCTGGACAGGCCCGGATGCCGAGGGCGACCGCATTGCGCTTGCCACGCCCGACGCCGGCGCGGGCGAGATTCTGGCGGTCACGCTGACACGCAACGGCACTCCCGCGACCCTGCGCCTGCCCGACGAGACGGGCAGGTTCGAGCTGCGATACGAACAAAGCGAACCGCAACGCATCCTTGCTACCCGCCCCATCACGCTGACCGCGACCGAGGCTGGAATCACGCCGCCTGCCACCGTACCGCCGGGCGAAAGGTTCGAAATTGACTGGACGGGGCCCGCCGGACCGAAGGACGAGATCGTGCTGGCCGAGCCAGGATCGCCGGACGACGCACGCATCACCGCGACGCAGACACGCTGGGGCTCGCCCGCCAAGCTGAAAGCCCCCGACGTGGTCGGCGCATACGAACTTCGTTACCGCGTCGGGGCCTCTGGCCGGATCATCGCACGAGCGCAAGTTACCATAGGAGGCACCGAATGAGCCGCATCATCCCGCTCCTGATGGTCACCGCCCTGCTCGCGGCCTGCGTGCCGTCCGAGACGCCCGTGTCAAGCAGGGCGCCTGCCGGGGTCGTCAGCTTCGCACCGGTCAAGGAGGATCGCGGCGGATATTGTATCGTCGGCTTTACCGTCACCTACCCCGAAGGCATCGCGGCGCACAAACGGCGCATCACCGTGAAAGAACCCGCTCTCGGCACAAGCAACAGCTACGACTTGCCGATCCCGCCTCTCGGCCCCCCAGACGCCTTCACGCGTCAGGGCTCCATGATCACGTTTGCCCGGCTGGGTGAGGCGACCATTGACCCGTGCGGCCCCCAGTTGGCACAGCGCACCCTGATCGTAGGGGCTTGCACCGAAGGCCAATGCGCGCCGGCCCGGTTCGTGCCGGATGCGTCGCTGGACTCCCTGGGTCTGAACGGAAGGGTCCAGGAATGATCCGCGCCTCCCTCTCCGCCCTGCTGATCGCCCTCGCCGGCCCCACGCTGGCCAAAGGCGATACCGGGATATCGAACGAGGTCTGCTCCGAGACACCGCGCGGGGCGCAGAAGCTCGAGCTGCGGCGCATCGGCCCGTTGCTGGAAGGCAGCTGGGAGGAGACCGCTGCGGGGATCGGATACACGACGGGCGTTCAGAAGAGCAATGTCGAGATCATCTATGACCGCATGCGCAACCGGCTCTACCTCGGCAGTGACGGGATGCGGACCGAACTCGTCCCGGTGCGGGACGGCAACCGGGAGCTGCGCTACGATTTCGTCAAGGGCAGACCGATGGACCCCGATCTGTTCGCGATCGAGCCGGACCTCGCCGAATGGGCCTTCGTGCTCGGCTGCGACATCGGCCTCGCCCCACAGTTCTCGTGGCAGGTCGGCAGCGGCGCGCGCCGCGCCGATGGCATCATCAGCTTCTTTTCCGGATCCGAGGCGATGGGAACGAAATGGAATTCCGCGAGGGGCGCCCGCGAGGTCAGCCTGAGCAGGAGGTGAGCATGTCGAAACGGCTCTTCCTGACCGTTTGCCTGATGGCAAGCCCGGCCTTCGCGCTGGACAGCATCGGCACCGTGACCGCGCGACTCGGGCCTAGCGAGCTATCGTGGAACGTGCTGCGCACCGAGGACGGCACGGCGATGGTGCAGGTCAACGATATCGGACCGCTGACCATGATCGACCTGCACGCGACGGGCGACGGCGATGTGTATGTCGGGCTGGTCTTCCAGGGCGATCCGGCGGCGGACGTGCCGCCCGCCGGCATCACGATCGACATGAGGCCCCAAGGCGCGGCCGGCCCGGCCTGGAAGAGCGACGGCGCGGCAAATGCCCCGCAGATCCGGTTCGAACGGCTCGAGCTGGAAGGTGGAGGGCGGATGGAAGCCAGCTTCACCGCCGTGCTGTGCCAAGACGATGCGCGGACGTCATGCGAGACCGTGGAAGGCCGGATCGACACCGACCTGGGGGTGCCATGACGCTGGGCGAGCTTCTGGCCGACCCTGTCCGCGTCGTGCAGGACAGTGACACGGTGCTCGAGATCGAGAACCGCCCCACGCGCCGCGCCGCGATCACGGCAGGCGGCATCCTGTTTGCGGTCGCGATGGCTCTCGCGGCGATTGCCGACGGGGCCATCGGAACCGGCATCATGGTCATCGTCGTGACCGCGCTGGTCGGATGGATGATCCTTGGCGAGACCATTCAGCTTACGCAACTGCGCCTCGACCGCCGCGCCGATCAGGCGCACCTCCGTGTGACCGGCCTGAAGGGCCGCAACGAGCAGACCCTGCGGCTGTCAACCCTGCAACGGGCTGAAACGCGCACCCGCTATGGCAAGCATGCCGGCCGGGCAACGGTTCAGCTTTACCTTGTCGGGTCTGCCGGTGACGGCCCAGGCGAAACGGCGGTCCCCATGGGCCGCGCCGATCCGGAGGACGTGATCCGCTTGGCCACCCTCATCACCGACTGGCTCGGTCGCCCACAGCCCGGAGCCCGGCCATGATCGCCCGAACCAACACCCCGGACCGGCTTGAGATCGAGCTGGCAATCCCGCGCTTCATCCTGTGGTTCGTGATGTTTCCCGTCGTTCCCATCACCCTTTTCGGGTTGGTCAATCTGCTGGGCGGCGAGGTCATGACGGCACTTGTCCTGCTGCTGGGCCTCAACGGGGCCTTCCTGCTGGGTTATGCCGCACTATCCGAGCGCACCATCCTGACGCTCGACAAGCCGTCCGGTCGTGTCACCGTCAGGCGCGAATCGCGGTTTCGCGCGCGCACCGACACCTATCCGCTCGACGCGCTCGACAGTGCCGAACTGGACCGCACACGCAGTTCCGGCGGGGACCGCGCCACCTCGAAGGTGATGCTGGTCTTCCGCAACACCCGCCCCGCGACACGGATTCCGCTGTCCGGCTGGGGCGTATCGGGCGACGGGCCGGGCCAGATCGCCGACGAGATCAACGACTGGCTGCGGCGAAACACACCCCCGACGAACTGACATCCAGATCCGAACCGGAGACCATCATGACACAGAGGACCATTCCCTTGCTCGCCATACTGCTCGCAATGGGCCTTGCGATGCCTGTCTTTGCCCAAAGCACCGGCGAAGTGACCCTGATCATTGCGGACGAGGAACGGACAGTTCCAGTCTGGTCTGAACAAAGCGATTGGAGCGGACCCGAAACCTGGCCGTCGATCAATATCTATGCACGCGCCTTCGATGATGAGGACAGGGAACCGGTCGTATTGAGCCTGGGCTTCGAGGCCTCCCGCTGGCAGCCAAGCGTGCCCGAGTTGGAGGTGGATCTGTACGAGAGCAGGGAGCGTGTCGGCAAGCTCTACGCCCGCGAGGAGGAGGAGCGCGGCGGGCTGAGCGTCACCCTCGACAGCCACGCCATCGACGGCACCTTGCTGAGCATCAGTGGCAGCTTCGAGGGCACGCTGGGCCCTTCGGACAACTACGGGCGCGACATCGACCTGTCGCAGGGCATTCCGGTTAAAGGCACCTTTGTGGTTACACTGGATCAGTTGGAATAAGACCTCGTGAATGTGCGGCGTGGTCGTGTCTCGGAGGTGGTGGAAATTTGAAGGCGGCGTAATCTCCGGGCGAACCAACGAGAACCGCAGTCGTTATGATCGCAGTGGACTGCGCTATCCCAGCGATCTGACGGACGAGAATTGACGCAAGCCGCCGGTAATATCTCCCATCTTGGGGGCGGCTTGCAGATGGCGAACACCTTCGCGGAACTCAAGACCCTGAAAGATATCGGGGCAGCAAGTCGAGGTCGCTACGACGATCCGGATCGGGTATGCGGGCGGGTTGAACGAGGGTGATCGTGAATGACAATGGCATTAGTGCGGATCCCGGCGCATCAAACGTCGGACATGGGCCACCAGAGGCGGTGTCAGCAGGGCGAAGATGATCACCCACATGATCTTGGCGATGTTGCTGTCGAAGAAGATCGTGGGCGATCCCTTGCCAATGATCATGCCCTGAGCGAAACCGCCTTCGGCGATCGGGCCCAGGATCAACCCCAAGATCAGCGCTTCCAGGGAATAGCCGAGCTTCTTCAGGATCAGTCCGAAGAAGGCAAAGCCAATCATAAGGTAGACGTCGAAAACCGATTGGTTCAGGGCATAGGACCCGAGCACGGCAAAGGCGCTGATCACCGGCACCATGATGGCCGGCGGAATCAACGCGATGCGAGCCAGATAAGGGGCCACGCTGATGCCGACAACCAGGAACACAGCATTGGCGATGAAGAGCGAATAGATGAACGGATAGGTCTTGTCGGCGTGGATGGAAAACAGGTCCGGCCCTGGAATCATGCCGTGGATAATGAACGCCCCCATCAGCGCGGCGGCGACCGAATTCCCCGGAATCCCCAGGGTCAGTGTCGGCACCAGCGATCCACCGACGCAGCCGTTGTTACCTGCCTCGGCGGCGGCAACGCCTTCGGGGGCGCCCTTGCCGAATTTCGCCTTCACCCCGGCCAAGCGCTTGGCAAAGTTGTACGACAGGAAGGCGGCGATTGTCGCCCCTTCGCCGGGCAGTATCCCCACCACGGTGCCCGTCCCGGACCCCAGCACCATGTATCGCCCGATGCCCCTCGGCAAGGGTTCGGATTTCTGGGCCTGCGCCAGCGCCGAGGCGTCGATGGTCGTCTCATGCCGTTGGCCCGCTATTTCCAGCATCTGGATCATCGAGAACAACCCGATCAGCGCCGGCATGAAGTCGATGCCGTCAATCAGGTTCACCGATCCGAAGGTATATCGCAGGCTGCCCGACATGGCGTCAGTGCCGATCACGGCAATTATCATGCCCAGAACGCCGGCCAACAGCGCCTTGATCAACGATGTATTCTCATCCGCGATCGACACGATCCCGGCGAGGCCCATCAGCGCCAGAAGGAATGTCTCTGCCGGACCGAACGCCAGAGCTTGCTTTGCCAAGAGCGGCGCGAACATCAGCAGCACCAGGGCCGATGACATCCCACCAACAAACGAGGCGATTACCGAAACCTTCAAGGCCAGCCGTCCCCGGCCCTGACGGCTCATCGGGTATCCCTCCAGCGCCGTGGCCACCGCCGCCGGGGTGCCCGGCGTGTTCAGGAGAATTGCAGGGATCGAGCCGCCATACATGGCTCCGGCGTAGATCGCACCGAGCAGCATCAGCCCCAACACCGGGTCCATCGTGTAGGTGAAAGGGACCAGAAGCCCGACGGCCATGGTCGCCGTCAGCCCTGGCATGGCCCCGATCACCACACCGGCGACAGTCCCGATCACGATGGCCAGCAGCGATGCCGGTGCCAGCACGATGGCGATATAATCCATGCGGACCTACCTTGTGTTCAGAAGCTTGGGCCGGGCAGGTTGACCGATAACAGCTGCACGAAAATCAACCATACGGCGGCAAGAACGCCTGCCGTGCTGAG
>JAGRMU010000388.1:5311-5660 GCA_020441165.1 Sedimentitalea sp. | reverse complement strand
TCGGCCACGTCCAGCACCAGCGCCTCGGCCGCCAGCCCGGCGGCGCGCATCTCGGCCACCGCCTCGGCCAGCCGCTCGGCCCCGCGCGCGGCGCAGACCACCTGCGCCCCCGCCTCGGCCAGCGCCACCGCGCAGCCCAGCCCGATGCCCGAGGAGGCGCCGGTGACCAGCGCCCGGCGCCCGTCAAGGCGCAAGGAGGGGGTGCGGGGCAAGGTCACGCGGCGGCCCTCCCCGTCTCGGGATCGAACCCCGCCCGCGCCTTGTTGAACTCGCGCATCCGGCCCAGGACGTCGGTGCCGATCTGGTCGTACATGTCCAGCAGGTCGACCATCACCCAGTTCTCGCGGAT
>JAGRMU010000388.1:4699-5156 GCA_020441165.1 Sedimentitalea sp. | reverse complement strand
CGATCTCGTCCACGTACCGGCCCCGGTCGGGCATCGCGGCCAGGAACGGGATCTGGTGCCAATTGCGAAAGCCCCGGATGCCGCGCCCGGTGCCGATGCCCGAGGGGCCGTACCAGTTCATCCGCGGATGCCAGAAGCGCTCCATCTCCATCACTTCGGGGCCGCCTTGCGCCGGGTGACGCTTCATGTGCTCGAGCATGTCGATGATGTGCCGGCAGGTCGCCATGCCGCGCGCCGCGTCCCAGGGTCCGGGCACGATCCCGTCCTGGCTCGCCGGTCCCGGCACGTGCCATTCGCGCCCCAGCGAGGGCGCCATCGGCCAGGCGCCGGCCTGCATCATCACCTCGGGGATGTCCCAGAGCGCCTGCATCTCGGTCACCCGGCCGTCCTCGACGCGGTAGAACTCGTGAAAGCGCATGTGGGCCTGGTGGCCGGTCGGCGGAATGTCCAGCCAGGG
>JAGRMU010000388.1:3180-4567 GCA_020441165.1 Sedimentitalea sp. | reverse complement strand
CGTAGAAGGCGGCGGGCCCCTGCATGTCGCCGAAGGGGAAGGCGAGGCGAAAGACCGCATCGGGCGCCGCGACGGCGCCGAGCGCCTGGCGCACCCCGGCTTCGGTGAAGTCGTACATCGCCGCCCGCAGCGGGGCGATCAGCGCCTTGTGGCTGGAATGCCTGTCCATGGTCTACTCGGCGGCTGTCCCGTAGGCGACGTTCCTGCCGCCATAGCGGCGCACGCGGATGTTGCATTGCTCGGCATGGCCGACGAACCCTTCGAGCATGCAGAGCCGCGAGCCGTATGCCCCGATCTTCGCGGCGGCGGCATCGGTGGTGATCTTCTGATAGCTGTGGGTCTTGAGGAACTTGCCGACCCAGAGCCCGCCGGTATAGCGCCCGGCCTTCTTCGTCGGCAGGGTGTGGTTGGTGCCGATCACCTTGTCGCCGTTCGCCACGTTGGTGCGCGGCCCGAGGAACAGGGCGCCATAGCTGTGCATGTTCTCCAGGTACCAGTCGTCGCGGTCGGTCATCACCTGCACATGCTCGCTGGCGATGTCGTTGGCGACCTGCAGCATCTCGTCATGGCTGTCGCAGAGGATCACCTCGCCATAGTCACGCCAGCTGGCGGCGGCGGTCTCGGCGGTGGGCAGGATCGCCAGCAGCCGGTCGATCTCGGCCAGCGTCGCCTCGGCCAGCTTGCGCGAGGTGGTCAGCAGCACGGCGGGCGAATTGTAGCCGTGTTCGGCCTGGCCCAGCAGGTCGGTGGCGCAGAGCTCGGCATCCACCGTGTCGTCGGCGATCACCATGGTCTCGGTGGGGCCGGCGAAGAGATCGATGCCGACGCGCCCGTAGAGCTGGCGCTTGGCCTCGGCGACGAAGGCGTTGCCGGGGCCGACCAGCATGTCGACCGGCGCGATGGTCTGGGTCCCCAGCGCCATCGCCCCGACCGCCTGCATGCCGCCCAGCACGTAGATCTCGTGGGCGCCGCCCAGGTGCATGGCGGCGACGATGGCCGGGTGCGGCGCGCCCTGCACGGGGGGCGCCGAGGCGACGATGCGAGGCACCCCCGCCACGGTCGCGGTCAGCACCGACATGTGCGCCGAGGCGACCATCGGGAACTTGCCGCCGGGCACGTAGCAGCCGACCGACTGCACCGGGATGTTGCGATGGCCGAGGATCACGCCCGGCAGGGTCTCGACCTCGATATCGGTCATCGAGGCGCGCTGCGCCTCGGCGAAGGCGCGGATCTGGTCCTGGGCGAAGCGGATGTCCGCCATGTCGCGGGCCGAGACCTTCTGCATCGCCGCCGCGATCTCCGAGGCGCTCAGCAGGAAGGAGGCCGGCTCGTACCTGTCGAACTTCGCGCTCAGCTCGCGGATGGCGGCGTCGCCCCGGGTCTCGAT
>JAGRMU010000388.1:2916-3052 GCA_020441165.1 Sedimentitalea sp. | reverse complement strand
GGGACATCCTGCGCGCTATCGGGGTTGGGGCGGGGCCGTCTCGCCGCGGTCATAGGCTTCCCAGCCGTGGCCGCCGAAGGCATCGACGCCGAGCTGTGCCATCACATGCGGGAAATCGACCATCACCCAGTTGTCG
>JAGRMU010000388.1:0-2842 GCA_020441165.1 Sedimentitalea sp. | reverse complement strand
CCCGAATGGGTGGCCTCCTGGCGGCCGAAGGCGGCGGCCCATTCGCCCATGAAGAGCCGCGCCTCGTCCACGCAGACCTTGTCGGAGAAGGCGGCCTGGAAGGGCTTCTGCCAGTTGTCCTGGAACTCCCGCAGCCCGGTCTTGGTGCCGCAGCCATGGTTGCCCATCCAGCGGAAGGTGTCGGCGAAGAACTCGCCGATATCGGCGATGCGGTGGTCGTTGAGACCGTCGACCATGCCCTCGATGACGCGGCGGGTCTCGGCGGTCTTGCTCATGTCGGTGTCGCGGCTGAGCACGGCCTGTTCGGGGCGGGCGCCTTTCATGGCGTGTCTCCATTCATTCGCTGGGTCCTCTTGGTTCGATGGCAACGAACCGGACCCGGAATGAAATCGCGCGGCAGGCGGTTGCGGGCGGGGTGCCTCATCCCTTCACCGCCCCCGCGGTCAGGCCGCTCACGATCTGGCGCTGGAAGACCATGACCAGAAGGAACAGCGGCGCGGTGATCGAGACCGCGGCGGCCACCGCCTCGACCTGGTCGGTGGTGGTGGTCTCGCGGTTGAAATAGCTGGCGATGGCCGGGACCATGGTCTGGTTCGAGGCATCGAGCAGCAGCGAGGTCACCAGGAAGTCGTTGTAGGCCAGCAGGAACGAGAAGAGGCCGGTGGTGATCACCCCCGGCCACATCACCGGCATGATCACCCAGCGGAAGGCCTGGAAATGGGTGCAGCCATCGACCCGCGCGGCCTCGTCGAGATCGGCGGGGATGTTCTGGAAGAACGAGCGCAGCATCCAGATGGTGAAGGGCTGGTTGATCGCCACCAGCACCGCGATCACCGCCAGCGGCTGGCCATAGAGCGTCGGGGCGGCATCGCCGAGAATCGGGCGCAGGATCTCGGCCGAGTTGATGAACACCGGCAGGTAGCCCGCGACCAGCACCGAATGCGGCAGCGCCCGGAACACCAGCGCCACGATCAGGATCCAGAAGGCGAGGTTCGAGCCCGAGCGCGCGAGGCCATAGCCGGCCAGCGTGCCCACGGTCAGCGACACGGTGACCACGCCGCCGGTCACGATCATCGAGTTCACGAAATTGCGCCAGAAGGCGTTCTCGACCCAGACCGCCTGGTAGTGCTGGGTGGTCAGGCCGATCAGCGGTTCCAGCCCCAGTGCGCCGTCGAGCGCCCGCACGAGCGGCACCAGCACCCCGAAGCCGAGCAGCACGAAAAGCACGCCCGCCGCCAGCGCCGCGATCAGCCATCCCAGCGCGGCGCTGCCGAACGGGGCATGGCGTGAGACGAGGGCCGGCAGCAGCCGGGTGCAGACCCGGAAGGTCAGCCACAGAAAGCCGATCCAGGCGACGATCCCGAGCAGGCTCAGCCCGTCGCCCTGCGCCTTGGTGAGCGGCCCCAGGATCACGTCCAGCGGGTTGGCGGCGAAGGCGTCGATCGGCACCTTGATACTCATCACCGCGATCCAGAAGATCGGGAAGGCGGCGATCAGGCACCAGAAGGCCAGGAAGGCGGCCGAGACGAGGCGCAGCGAGGCTGGCTGGCGCAGGGCTTTGGGGGCGGACATCAGTGGGCTCCCTTGTGATCGCGCCAGGTCTTGCGCAGCAGCGGCACCAGCAGGATGACGATGCCGATCATGGTCAGCATGGCCGAGGCCGAGGCGCGGCTGATCGAGCGGTTGCCGGCGTCGTCCGGTTCCAGGAAATCGTAGGTCAGCCATTGCAGCGAGATCACATGCGCCTGGCTGCGGAAGCCGACCACCTCCTCGAAGACGCGGTAGGCATCCATCAGGTGAATCAGCGCGACGAAGACGATCAGCGGCATCAGATGCGGCACGATCACGTAGCGCAGCCGCTCGAACCGGGTGGCGCCGTCGATCACCGCCGCCTCCAGCGAGTCGGTGTTCACGGTCTGCAGCCCGGCATAGAAGATCACGAAGGCGAAGGGCGCCACGTGCCAGACCCGGTAGAACAGCATCAGCAGCTCGATGGTCCAGGCCTGGGCGAACATCGCGATGTCCTGCCCGCTATAGGCCTCCATCAGCCGGGTGAGGATGCCGTCGCCGACGAAGAGCCAGCGGATCGACAGCGCCCCGATCACCGGGGTGATGATGAACGGCAGCAGCGAGATGAAGATCACCGGGCCGCGGATCGAGCGGGCCGCGTTGTTGACCGCCAGCGCCAGCGCCAGGCCGACGCCGATCACCAGCGGCAGGGTCAGCAGCGTGAAGGTCAGCGTGAAGCGCAGCGCCTTCCAGAAGTCGATGTTCATCAGCCCGCGCCAGTCGAAGGACGAGATCGCCGCCCAGGCGTGATCGGGCTGCACCACGTTGCGATAGCTCTCCAGCCCGACGAAGGTGGTCTCGGTGATCACCTTGCCGTTCTCGTCCAGCTGCGGCAGGAATTTCGTCTCGGTCTTGCAGACCTGTCCGGTGAAGCCCGGCGTGCAGGTCTCGATCTCGGTCGCCACGCGCACCGGCTGGGTCAGGTAGAAGCTCTGCAGGAAGACGCTGACCAGGGGCGCCGCGATGAACAGGAACATCATGAACATCGAGGGCGCAACGAAGGCGGCGAAGGTCTTGAACTTCATCTGCGGCTCCTGTCGGCGGCCTCGGGTCGGGGCGGAGGGGTCGGGCCCGGGCGGATGCGCTCCGCCCGGGGGGCGGCATGCCTATTGCAGCACGCCGGCTTCCTTGGCGGACTTGATGTAATCCTCCTCGGTCGCGGCCAGCGCGTCCGCGGCGGATTTCTCGCCGGTGAAGTAGGCGCCGATCTGGTTGCCGATGGCGGTGTGCATCAGCCCCATCTGCGTCGTCGAGGGATAGGACAGCGGCGCCG
>JAGRMU010000387.1:770-2433 GCA_020441165.1 Sedimentitalea sp. | reverse complement strand
GCACAGTTCCGGCGCGCATCTGGCGGTTTCGGTGCTGGCCGACCTGATCCGCGCCGGAGAGGCGCCGGCGGGCGGTCCGCGCCTGGCGCTGCTGACCCTGGGGCAGGTGGTGCCGATGCTGTCCTTCCTGCCCGAGGCGCACCGGCTGCGCGCCGACCTGCAATACCTCTCGACGCGGCGCGAGCTGGCCTGGGTCGATGTCTCGGCGCCGGGCGATGGCTGCGCCTTCGCGCTCTGCGACCCGGTGGCGGTGAGCGGCGTCGCCCCCGAGGGCAAGATCTGGCCGCTGGTGATCTCGGCAGCCTTCACCCGGACGCTCTCCGAGGCGCGATGGGCCGAGTTGCGCTGGCGCTTCTTCCGGCTGCATTTCCAGTATCTCTGCGCCTTCGACCGGCCGGGAGACTACGACTATTTCCGCATCACCGCCGGGCCGATGACCCTGGCCGACCGCTTCGCGAACCGCGCCGCCTCGCAGTCGCGGATCGACGTGCCGGTCTCGAAATACACTTCGGTGCGCGCGGCATGATCCCGCCCAAGCCGCAGCCGCGCGCGGGCCGGGTCTCGCTGCTGCGCTACCTGAAACTCTTTCGCGCGGATATCCTCTCGGCGCAGCCGCAGCGGCTCTATCGCGCCTGGATGGCCGAGTTCCGCACCCCCTTCTTCCGCTCCTACCTGCTCAACCAGCCCGATCTGGTCCGCACCGTGCTCAAGGACCGGCCCGAGGATTTCCCCAAGTCGGGCCGGATCGGCGAGGGGCTGCGGCCGCTGCTGGGCAATTCGGTGTTCCTGACCAACGGCGAGACCTGGAAGCGGCAGCGGCGGATCATCGATCCGGCCTTCGAGGGCGGGCGGCTGAAGGACACCTTCCCGGCGATGCTGGCCGCTGCCGAGGCGGCCGCCGCGCGGCTGGAAGGGCGGCTCGGCGTCCCCGTCGAGATCGAGGCCGAGACCAGCCACGCCGCCGCCGACGTGATCTTTCGCACCCTCTTCTCGATCCCCATCGAGCACCAGGTGGCGGCGGCGGTGTTCGAGGGCTTCCGCGACTACCAGCGCGCGCAGCCGATCCTGAACCTCGCCGCCTTCCTGCCGCTGCCACGCTGGGTGCCGCGCCTGCATCGCCGCGCCACGCGGGCGAGCGCCGCGCGGATCCGCGCCCTGATCGCCGGGCTGACCGCGGCGCGCCAGGCCGAGATCGATGCCGGTACCGCGCCGGACGATCTGGCCAGCAAGATCATGACCACCGCCGACCCCGAGACGGGCGCGCGGTTCGGGCCCGAGGAGATGGCCGACCAGGTGGCGATCTTCTTTCTGGCCGGGCACGAGACCAGCGCCTCGGCGCTGGCCTGGGCGCTCTATCTGCTCGCGCTCTTCCCCGACTGGCAGGCGCGCGTCGCCGCCGAGGCCGCGGGCGTGACCGAGTGGTCCTTCGCCGCGGTCGCCGGGCTGAAGGTCAGCCGCGACGTCTTCCGCGAGGCGCTGCGCCTCTACCCGCCGGTGCCGATGATGGTGCGCGAGGCGACGCGCCCCGAGAGCTTCCGGGGCCGTGCCGTCCCGCGCGGCGCGCAGCTGGTGCTGAGCCCCTGGCACCTGCACCGGCACGAGCGGCTCTGGGACGATCCCGACGGCTTCGATCCCGGTCGCTGGCAGACCGCGAACGGGCGGC
>JAGRMU010000387.1:0-756 GCA_020441165.1 Sedimentitalea sp. | reverse complement strand
AGGCGTTCATCCCCTTCTCGGCCGGGCCTCGGGTCTGCACCGGGGCGGGCTTCGCGATGATCGAGGGGCCGCTGCTGCTGTCGATGCTGGCCGGCCGATTCCGCATCTCGCCGGTGCCGGGGCGCGAACCGGTGCCGGTGGCGCATCTGACGGTGCGCGCCCGCGACGGCATCTGGCTGGTGCTCGAGCGCCGGTGAGCGGCCGCCCCCCTAAAGATGGGTCGGGCGGCGGTCCGGCAGGTTGATGTTGGCGACCTGCTCGGCGATCGGATCGTTGGCCAGCGGGTGCATGTCGGCGCGGTGCGCCTTGGGGTCGGTCACCGGCGTCCATTGCCCGCCGAGATAGACCTCGAGCCCCGAGAACCGCGCCTTGTAGCCCATCTTGGCGCTGCCCGGCACCCAGTAGCCGAGATAGACGTAAGGCAGCCCCGCCTCGCGGGCGATCTCGACATGGTCGAGGATCATGTAGGTGCCCAGCCCGTGCTGCGGCCGGTCGGGCGTGTAGAAGGAATAGACCATGCTCAGCCCGTCCTCGAGCACGTCGGTCAGGCTGACCGCGATCAGGCTCTTGTCCTTGCCCGAGGTGTATTCGATGACCCGGCTGCGGATCGGGGTCTCCTCGATCATCGCGGCGAATTCGAACACGTCCATGTCGGCCATGCCGCCATCGGCATGACACTCGTCGAGATAGCGGCGGAACAGCGCGTACTGGTCCTCGGTGGCCCAGGGTGAGGTGGCGCGGCGGTCGAGATCGGCA
>JAGRMU010000386.1:2184-2462 GCA_020441165.1 Sedimentitalea sp. | reverse complement strand
TCGCGCAGCTACCTGATCGGGGTCGCCGCCTCGCTGGCCGCGGCCTGGCTGGCGATCGGCTTCGTCTCGCGGCTGGTGCGCAACCGCACCCTGCGCCGGGTGATCAGCTGGTCGCTGTGGATCTACGCGACGCTCTACGCCTTCAACCTGCACGACGATGTCGCGGCCTATCTCGACGGGCTGGCGATCAGCTTCGGCGACATGACGCTGTCGGTGCTGGCGATCATCAAGGCGCTGATCCTGATCGGGGTGCTGCTGACCCTGGCGCGGCTCTTCAC
>JAGRMU010000386.1:1853-2014 GCA_020441165.1 Sedimentitalea sp. | reverse complement strand
GTCGGCATCGGGTTCGGGTTGCAGAAGGTGGTGTCGAACCTGATCTCGGGGATCATCATCCTGCTCGACAAGTCGATCAAGCCGGGCGACGTGATCTCGCTGGGCGAGACCTTCGGCTGGATCAACTCGCTGGGCGCGCGCTATGTCTCGGTGGTCACGCG
>JAGRMU010000386.1:0-1846 GCA_020441165.1 Sedimentitalea sp. | reverse complement strand
TACCTGATCCCGAACGAGGACCTGATCACCGGGCAGGTGGTCAACTGGTCCCATTCCGACCAGTTCGTGCGGCTGGATATCTTCTTCGGCACCGCCTATGGCGACGATCCGCACCTGGTCCGGCGGGTGGCGATCGCGGCGGCCAAGGGCGTGCCGCGGGTGCTGAGCCACCCGAACGCGCCGGTCTGCCATATCGTCGGCTTCGGCGACAGCAGCGTCGACTACATCCTTCGGTTCTGGATCGTCGATCCCACCAAGGGGCTGACCAACATCCGCGGCAATGTCTTCCTGGCGCTCTGGGACGCGTTCCGCGAAAACGGCATCTCGATCCCCTTCCCGCAGCGCGAGGTGCGGATGATCGACGATCCCGAGACCGCGCGGCACCCGCCGCCGATGCCCGAAAAACCCGCCTGAGCCGGGGCTTCGGGCAGGGCGTTGTTGAAATGTCACGCATCGCTTGCTACATTCAGCGCATCCCCAGCGCCGGGGGCCAGGCGGCGCGATACAAGGAGGACGATGTCCTGTCACTACATGCGGACGTGGCGTTTGCCACCGATGACCGGGCCGGGGTCTTGACGGCCCAGACCCAGCCGACCAGCGAAGAGCTGCTCGCGCACATTCTCTCCTCTCTCGCAGATGACAAGGCCGAAGACGTCGTGCAGATCGACCTGCGCGGCAAGACGGCGATCGGCGACTACATGGTGATCGCCTCGGGCCGGTCGACCCGGCAGGTGGCGGCCATGTCGGAAAAGCTGGTCGAGCGGCTGAAGCAGGAGTTCGGGCGCGTGGCCCGGGTCGAGGGCAAGGACATCGGAGACTGGGTGCTGATCGATACCGGCGACGTGATCGTTCACATCTTCCGTCCCGAGGTGCGCGAGTTCTACCAGCTGGAAAAGATGTGGCTGCCCGCGGGCGGTGCCGCCACGACCAACTGACCCGGACGGCGTGAAGGGCCTTTTGCGATGCGCGTGCATCTCTGCGCCGTGGGCCGTTTGCGCGCCGGTCCCGAGAAGACCCTGATCGACGATTACCTGGCGCGGTTCGAGCGCACCGGCCGTGCCCTCGGGCTGGGCCCGGCGCGAGTGATCGAGGTCGAGGACCGCAAGGGCGGCGGTGCGGCTGCCGAGGCGGCGCTGCTGCGCCGCGCGATCCCGCAAGGCGCCCTGATCTGCACATTGGACGAGCGCGGAACGCTGCTGAGTTCCCCAGACTTCGCCGCGCGGCTGGCCGGCTGGCGCGATGCCGGGCAGGGCGACCTGGCGCTGCTGATCGGCGGCGCGGACGGGATCGAGGCGGGCCTGCGCGGCGAGGCCGGATTCAGCCTGTCCTTCGGGCCGATGGTCTGGCCGCACCTGCTGGCGCGGGTGATGCTGGCCGAACAGCTCTACCGCGCCGCGACGATCCTGGCCGGCGGTCCCTATCACCGCGCCTGATCAGGGCAGCGGCACCGCGACCGTCGCTCCCGCCCAGCCATCGACCGAGCAGCGCGCCTCGATCCGCACCTGCCCGGCGCCGTCCGGAACCGGCACGCCCGAGAGCGACCGGGTGAAGGGCTGTTCGTCCACATGCGGATGGAGCAGGTCCCGCCGACCGATCTCGCGCCCCTCCGCATCGAGCACCCGCCAGCCGTCGGCATAGTGCTCCCATCCGGTATCGGGGTGCGAGAGGGTCACGTCGAACCGCCAGCCCTGCGCGGTCTGCGTGGCGCGAACCGCGTCGATAGCCGGTGGATCGGCGAGGGCGGGCGCGGCGAGAAGGGCAATTGCGAGCAGGACTTTCATGGTGCCATCCTGGCATGGCGGGGCGCCCGCCGGGGTCACGTCTGCGTGCCCGGGGGGATCCTGAG
>JAGRMU010000385.1 GCA_020441165.1 Sedimentitalea sp. | reverse complement strand
CGTCGGTTGCGGTGCTGGGCAGCCTCGCCCAGGCCGAGGGCGTGAAGGTCGGGATGATCACCACGCTGTCGGGCGGCGGTGCCGGCCTCGGCATCGACGTGCGCGACGGCTTCCTGCTGGCCGTCAAGCAGGCGGGCCGGGACGACATCGAGGTGGTGATCGAGGACGACCAGCAGAAGCCCGACATCGCGGTGCAGCTGGCCGACAAGATGATCCAATCCGAGAAGGTCGACGTGCTGACCGGGATCATCTGGTCGAACCTCGCCATGGCGGTGGTGCCGGGCGCCGTGGCCCAGGGCAAGTTCTACCTCTCGCCGAATGCCGGCCCGTCGCAGCTGGCGGGGGCGGGCTGCCATCCCAACTATTTCAACGTCGCCTGGCAGAACGACAACCTGCACGAGGCGGCGGGCGCCTACATGAACGATGCCGACCTCGCGAACGCCTTCATCCTGGCGCCGAACTATCCGGCCGGCACCGACGCGCTGACCGGCTTCAAGCGGATGTACAAGGGCGCGCTGGCCGGCGAGGTCTATACCAAGCTGGGGCAGACCGACTATGCCGCCGAGATCGCCCAGATCCGCGCCAGCGGCGCCGACAGCGTGTTCTTCTTCCTGCCGGGCGGGATGGGGATCTCCTTCCTCAAGCAATATGCCGATTCGGGCGTCGGCCTGCCGCTGGTCGGTCCGGCCTTCAGCTTCGACCAGGGCATCCTGCAGGCGGTGGGCGATGCGGCCCTGGGGGTGCGCAACACCTCGCAATGGTCCAAGGACCTCGACAATCCGGCCAACACCGCCTTCGTCGAGGCCTTCCAGGCGGAATACGGCCGCCTGCCCTCGCTCTATGCCAGCCAGGGTTATGACACCGCGAACCTGCTGATCAGCGCGATGAACGTCGCCGACGTGACCGATGCCGACGCCTTCCGGGCGGCGCTGATGGCGGCGGATTTCGACAGCACCCGCGGCAATTTCGCCTTCACCTCGAACCACCACCCGATCCAGAACATCTATGTTCGCGAGGTGATCAAGGAGGGCGACGTCTATACCAACAAGATCGTCGGAACCGCGCTGACCGATCACGGCAACGCCTTCGTCGACGAGTGCAAGATGTGATCTGAACCCACCGGCCCCCGGTCGCGGGGGCCGGGCCGTTCGGACGGATCCGATCCCATGTCGCTGATTCTTCTCATCGAACAGGCGCTCAACGGCCTGCAGTTCGGCGTCATGCTGTTCCTGATGGCCGCCGGGCTGACGCTGGTCTTCGGCGTCATGGGGCTGATCAACCTCGCCCATGGCTCGTTCTACATGATCGGCGCCTTCGCGGCGGCGGCGGTGGCGGCGGCGACCGGGTCCTTCCTGCTGGCGCTGGCGGCCAGCGTCATCTTCGCGGCCTTCGCGGGGGTGCTGGTCGAGATGATCGTGATCCGCCGGCTCTACGCGCGCGACCACCTCGACCAGGTGCTGGCGACCTTCGCGCTGATCCTGATCTTCTCCGAGGGCACGCGCTGGGTCTTCGGCTCGTTCCCGCTCTTCCTCGACACGCCGGACTGGCTGTCGGGCACGGTGATGCTGCCCTTCGGGATCGAGTATTCGCGCTATCGCCTGGCGATCATCCTCGCCGGTCTCGCCGTCGCCGCCGGGCTCTTCTGGATGATCGCCCGCACCCGGATCGGCATCCGCATCCGCGCCGGCGAGAACGACCGCGAGATGATCGGGGCGCTCGGGGTGAACATCTCGCTGCTCTACACCTTCGTCTTCGCCCTCGGCGCGGCGCTGTCGGGGTTCGCGGGGGCGCTGATCGGGGCGATCCAGTCGGTGCAGGTCGGCATGGGCGAGCCGGTGCTGATCCTCGCCTTCGTGGTGATCGTGATCGGCGGCATCGGCTCGATCAAGGGCGCGCTGGTCGGCGCCATCCTGGTCGGGCTGACCGACACGCTGGGCCGCTTCCTCATGCCCGAGTTCTTCGGCCTCTTCATGGACCCCGCGGCGGCCACCTCGGTCGGCGCCTCGCTGTCCTCGATGTCGATCTACATCCTGATGGCGGCAGTTCTGCTGTTCCGCCCCAGGGGCCTTTTCGGAGCGGCATGAGATGACCCGCGAAACCCTGCTGAACGCCGCGATCCTGGCCTTGCTGCTGCTCTTCCCGCTCTGGGCCTGGAGCGCGGACGAGCCGTTCATGATCACCCTGGCGACGCGCGCCGTCATCTTCGCCATCGCCGGCATCGGGCTGAACTTCGCGCTCGGCCTCGGCGGGCTGGTCAGCTTCGGTCATGCCGCCTTCTTCGGGCTGGGCGGCTATGCGATGGGGGTTCTGGCCTTCCACGCCCAGACCCATACCCCGCTGATGAGCTGGCCCGTGGAAATCGGCGGCAGCAATGCGATGCCGGTGATCTGGCTGGTCGCGATTATCGCCTCGGCCCTGCTGGCCCTCGGCATCGGCGCGCTGTCGCTGCGCACCAGCGGCGCCTATTTCATCATGATCACCCTCGCCTTCGCGCAGATGCTGTTCTATTTCGCGGTCTCCTGGCCGGCCTATGGCGGCGAGGACGGGCTGTCGATCTATGTGCGCAACGGCTTTCCCGGCCTCAACACCATGGACCCGATCCAGTTCTTCGCGATCTGCTACGCGCTGCTCCTGATCGTTCTCTTCGCGGTCCACCGCGCCGCGCGCTCGCCCTTCGGGCTGATGCTGGGCGCGGCGCGTCAGAACGAGGACCGGGTGCAGGCGGTGGGCCAGGTGCCCTACCGGCTGTACCTCACCGCCTTCACCATCTCGGGCGCCATCACCGGCCTCGCGGGGGCGCTTTTCGCCGATCTCAACCGCTTCGTCAGCCCCTCGATGTTCTCGTGGCAGACCTCGGGCGAGATCATGATCTTCGTCATCCTCGGCGGCACCGGGCGGGTGTTCGGGCCGGTGGCCGGGGCGGTTCTGTTCATCGTGCTCGAGCACGTTCTGGGCGGCCTCAGCGAGTATTGGCACATCTATCTCGGCGCGATCCTGCTGGGGGTGGTCCTGTTTGCGCGCGGCGGGCTCTACGGGCTGATCGCGGGACGCGAGGTGGCCCATGACTGAGCCGGTTCTCGACATCCGCGGCATCTCAAAGAGCTTCGGCGCCCTGACCGCCAGCAACGACATCAGCCTGACGCTGCATCCGGGCGAGATCCACGCGCTGATCGGCCCGAACGGCGCCGGCAAGTCCACCCTGATCACGCTGCTGGCCGGCATGTACCGGCCGACCGAGGGCCGGGTGGAGGTGGATGGTGCGGACCTCGCGACCATCGACGACGAGGCGTCGCG
>JAGRMU010000384.1 GCA_020441165.1 Sedimentitalea sp. | reverse complement strand
GTTCATCATCGGCACCGGCAGCACCCGCGCACCGGTGCCGCCCACGTAGCGAAAGAGCGGCTGGGTGGTGAAATCGGCGGCTGCCTTGGCCACCGCGAGGCTGACGCCGAGAATGGCATTGGCGCCGAGGCGGGACTTGTTGTCGGTGCCGTCGAGCTCGATCATCGCGAGATCGATCGCCACCTGCTCGGTGGCGTCGAAGCCAAGCAGCGCCTCGGCGATCTCGCCGTTGACCGCCTCGACCGCCGCGAGCACGCCCTTGCCCATGTAACGCGCGGCGTCGCCGTCGCGCTTCTCGACCGCCTCGTAGGCGCCGGTGGAGGCACCCGAGGGCACCGCGGCGCGGCCCATGGTGCCGTCCTCGAGCACCACGTCGACCTCGACGGTGGGATTACCGCGGCTGTCGAGAATCTCGCGGGCGTGGATGTCGATGATGGTGCTCATGTCCGGTCTCCTTCGGCGGGGCTTGGGCGCGTCTTAGCGGGGCGCGCGCCCGAGGGGAAGGGGCCGGCCCGCCGCAGGCGGCGCTCGCGCCAGACCGTGTAGATGCCCGAGGCGACGATCACCGCGGCGCCGGCCAGCATCGGCGCATCGGGGGTCTCGCCAAAGACCGCGATGCCGACGATCAGCGCGAAGAGCATCCGCACGTAGCGGAACGGGGTGACGAAGGAGATCTCGCCCACCCGCATCGCCGCGACGATGGCGTAATAGGCCAGCGTGCCGAGCAGGATGGCGCCGCCGATCATCCCCCAGAGCGCCGGGGTCGGCACCATGAACGGCCGGTCGCTGAAGAGGGCCAGCAGGCCGGCGGCGGGAATCAGGGTGAGGAAGGCGAGAAAGCTGAGCTGGAACGAGGAGGTGGAGGCCGGCACGTTGCGGGTGGCCAGATCGCGGATCGCGAGGCCCACCACCCCCAGCACCGCGAAGAGCGAGCGGCTGTCGAACCCTTCGAGGCCGGGGCGGATCACCAGCAGCACGCCGGCGAACCCGGCGAGGATCGCGCTCCAGCGCCGCCAGCCCACCGGCTCCTTCAGGAAGAGCGCGGCGCCCAGGGTGACCGCCAGCGGCGTCGCCTGCAGGATCGCCGAGGCCGAGGAGATCGGGGTCAGCGCGATGGCGGTGACGAAGCCCACCGTGCCGATCAGCTCGCCCAGGCTGCGCAGCAGCACCGGGGGCGCGAGGAAGGCGCGGGTCACCAGCCGCTGGCCCTGCGCCACGGTCAACGCGGCGAAGACCGCGGCCCCGCCAAGGCCGAGCGCGGCGATGATCTGCCAGGTGGGCAGCGCATCGGCCATCAGCTTGATGAACATGTCCTCGATGGCGAAGCCGAGCATCGCGAGGGTCATCAGGGCGGCGCCGCGCAGGTTGTCCATCTTCGCCCCCCTTGTTGCAGGTCCAGGGCCCGGCCATGGCGCAGATCGGGCGCGGCCGCAAGGGCCGGGCGCGCCCCCGATTGCGGCGCCGAATCGGTGGTGCTAGGCAGGCGCCATGTCCGGACCTGCCGCCCCCACCCTCGCGATGACGCTGCTGTCGCTGGCGATCGGCGCCCTCGGGGCGGCGGCGGCCTGGCGGCTGGGGGCACCGGCCTGGGTGCTGACCGGCCCGGCGCTAGCGGTGACCCTGGCGGCGCTGGCCGGGCTGCGGCTGGGCGTGGTGCCGCTGATGCGCGATGCGTGCCTCTTGGTGCTGGGCCTCGGCATCGGCGCCGGGGTCGATGCCGAGGCAGGCGCCGCGGTGCTGCGCTGGCCGCTGGCTTTCGCGGTGCTCTCGCTGACCGTCTTCGCGACGCTGCACGCCTGCCGGCTGGCGCTGGAGCGGGGCTTTCGCTTCGACCGGCGCAGCGCGGTGCTGGCGGCGGCGCCGGGGCATCTGAGCTTCGTGCTGAGCATGGCCGCCGACATGGACTGCGACGTCGCGCGGGTGGCAGTGGTGCAGTCGATCCGCCTGCTGGCCCTGACCCTGGCGGTGCCGTTCGTGGCGCTGGCCATGGGCTATGACATGGCCGGCGTGGCGATGGGCGGCGGCGCGCCGATGGCGGCGGGACCGCTGGCGCTCTTGACCCTCGCCGCGCTGGCGGCGGGGGCGGTGTTCCGGCGGCTCGGCCTGCCGGCGCCGCTGCTCCTGGGCGCGATGGCGGTCTCGGCCGGCGGCCATGTGAGCGGGCTGAGCCCCGGCGCCGTGCCGCAGGCGATCATGATCCCGGCCTTCCTGGTGCTGGGCACGCTGATCGGCACGCGCTTTGCGGGGATGCCGCAGGCGCAGTTCTTCGGCTCGCTGGCCGCCGGGCTGGCGGTCACGGTGATCGCGGTGGCGATGGCGGGCGCCGCGGCGGTGCCGGTGGCGCGGGCGCTGGGGATGCCGGCGCCGCATGTGCTGACCGCCTTCGCGCCGGGCGGGCTCGAGACCATGGTGGCGCTGGGGGCGACGATGGGCGCCAGCCCCGGCTTCGTCGCCGCCTGCCACGTGGCGCGGCTGCTGGTGCTGAGCCTGCTGATCCCGCTGTCGCTGGGCCGCAGCGGCGCGCGGAGTTGAGGCAGGGGAGGTAGCGAAACCGCGTCTCCGCATGTCTCCCCGGGGCGCAGCCCCGGATCGCGCCCGACCCGCCCCGTCGCGCTGAAAGCGCGCCTCTGGCGCGACGCGGGCGCGATTGCGCCCACCCTCGGGCCGGGCGCGATCCTCTGTGCACGGGACGAAACGTTTTGCGCCCGCAGCGGGACGCCGCGCGCCCGTCCCCTTACCGCTTGCGAATCGGCACGCCGTAGAGTTCCAGCCGGTGGCCGCGCAGCTCGTAGCCGAGCTTGGCGGCGATCTTTTCCTGCAG
>JAGRMU010000383.1:493-10017 GCA_020441165.1 Sedimentitalea sp. | reverse complement strand
CGATCTGCGGCTTGCTCTGCGGCATCGCTGGCGCGTATCTGGCCACCGCCCTGCAGGCCGGCTTCGTCAAGGACATGACCGCCGGGCGCGGCTTCATCGCGCTGGCCGCGCTGATCTTCGCCAAGTGGCGGCCCTGGCATGCGCTCTGGGCCTGCCTGCTCTTCGGGTTCCTGCAGGCCATCGCGCTGCGTTACCAGAACCTCGATATCGGCGGGGTGGTGATCCCGGTGCAGGCCATGGACGCGCTGCCCTACGTGCTGACCGTGGTGATCCTGGCCGGGTTCGTCGGCAAGGCGATCCCGCCGCGCGCCGGCGGCGAGCCTTACGTGAAGGAGCGATGACCATGCGCGCCCTCCCGTCATTTGCCCGGTTGCCAAGACGAAAGCCGGCGGTCTAGGAAAAGACATGCAAATCTACCTGCCGATCGCCGAGGTGTCCGTGAACGCATTCCTGCTGCTCGGCCTCGGCGGGCTGGTCGGCGTGCTCTCGGGGATGTTCGGGGTCGGCGGCGGGTTCCTGATGACGCCGCTGCTGTTCTTCATCGGTATCCCGCCGGCGGTGGCGGTGGCGACCGAGGCCAACCAGATCGTCGCCTCGTCCTTCTCGGGCGTGCTGGCGCATTTCCGGCGGCGCACGGTCGATCTGAAGATGGGCACGGTGCTGCTGGTCGGAGGTCTGATCGGCGCCGCCCTGGGCGTGGTCGTCTTCAACCACCTGAAAAGCCTCGGCCAGGTCGATCTGCTGGTCAAGCTCTGCTACGTGGTGTTCCTCGGCGTGGTTGGCGGGCTGATGTTCATCGAGAGCCTGAGCGCCATCCGCAAGAGCCGCAAGGCCGGGGGCACAAGGCCCGCCGCCCGGCGCCAGCGCACCTGGGTGCACAGCCTGCCGCTGAAGATGCGGTTCCGCACCTCGGGCCTCTACATCTCGGTGATCCCGCCGGTGATCGTCGGCATCGTGGTCGGCATCCTCGCTGCGATCATGGGCGTCGGCGGCGGCTTCATCATGGTGCCGGCGATGATCTACATCCTCGGCATGCCGACCAAGGTGGTGGTCGGCACCTCGCTCTTCCAGATCATCTTCGTGACCGCCTTCACCACGATGCTGCACGCGACCACGAACTTCACGGTGGACATCGTGCTCGCCGTCCTGCTGCTGCTGGGCGGGGTCATCGGCGCCCAGATCGGCACCCAGATCGGGCTGCGGATGAAGGCCGAACAGCTGCGCATCCTGCTGGCGATCATGGTGCTGGCGGTTTGCGGAAAGCTGGCCATCGATCTGCTGCTGCAACCGGCCGAGCTCTACACGCTCGGCGCGCCGGGCGGGCATTGAGCGATGTGGCGCCTCGCCCTCCTGCTCCTGATGCTACCGGTTCCGCTGGCCGCCGAGGAGGTGGTGCTGGGGCTCAGCAAGGACCAGGTGGCGATCACCACCAGCTTCGACGGCTCCGAGATCCTGATCTTCGGCGCGGTCAAGCGCGAGGCGCCGATTCCCTCGGGTGAACCGTTGCAGGTGATCATCACCGTCGCCGGGCCGTCCGAGCCGGTGATGGTGCGGCGCAAGGCCCGCCGGTTCGGCATCTGGGTCAACACCGACGCGGTCGAGGTGGACGCGGCGCCCAGCTTCTACGCGGTGGCGACGACCGCCCCGCTGCAGGAGGTGCTGTCCGATACCGAGGACCTGCGCTGGAAGATCTCGATCGATCGGGCGATCCGGTCGGTCGGCGCGCCCTCTCAGATCAGCGACGCGCCCAGCTTCACCGAGGCGCTGATCCGCATCCGGCGCGCCTCGGAGCTCTACCAGCAGCTCGAAGGACAGGTGGCGCTGGACCAGCAGACCCTCTTTCGGACCGCCATCGACATGCCTTCGGATCTCACCGAGGGCGGCTACATCACGCGGATCTTCCTGACCCGCAACGGCCAGGTCGTCTCCAGCCTGCAGACGGTGATCGACGTGCAGAAGGTCGGCATGGAGCGCTGGCTGTTCGAACTCTCCCGGCAAAGCCCGATGGTCTACGGCCTGATGTCGCTGGCCATCGCCATCGCCGCGGGCTGGGGCGCCTCCGCCGGGTTCAGGATGCTGCGCAACAGCTGACGGGTCGCTGCGACGGAGCCTCAACCCCGCCCGATATAGGGCATCTTGGTCGCCATCACCGTCATGAACTGGACATTCGCCTCGGGCGGCAGCGACGCCATGTGCAGCACCGAGGCCGCCGCGTCGGCGACGGCCATGGTCGGCTGCACGTCTTCTTCGCGACCTGTCGCACGCGCCTTGTCGTTCAACGCATCGACCATCGGCGTCAACGCATTGCCGATGTCGATCTGCCCGCAGGCGATGTCGAAGGGCCGCCCGTCCAGCGACAGGCTGCGGGTCAGGCCGGTCACCGCGTGCTTGGTCGCGGTATAGGCCACCGAGCCGGGGCGCGGCACATGCGCGGCGATCGAGCCGTTGTTGATGATCCGGCCCCCCATCGGCGCTTGCGCGCGCATCGCGGCAAAGGCGGCGCGGGCGCAGAAGAACATCCCCGTCAGGTTGACATCGACCGAGGCCTGCCAGTCCTCGATGGCGATCTCGTCGATCAGTCCTTGTTGGGTGAAAAGGCCGGCGTTGTTGAACAGCACATCGAGCCGCCCGGCCGCGCCGATGAACTGCGCAAAGGCGGCGTCCACCGCCGCGCGGTCGGTCACGTCCGCCACCAGCGGCATCGCCGCCGGGGAATGTGCCGCGATCTGCTCCAGCGCGTCCCGGCGGCGCGCCAGAAGTCCGACCTGCCAGCCCGCCTGCAGGAAAAGCTCGGCCGTGGCCTGACCGATGCCGGAACTGGCCCCGGTGATCAGGATCGTCTTCATTCCTCTTCCGCCTCCAGAATGAGCGGCGCGGGGCTGGCCGCGCGCAGATCGTCGACCCGCAGCGCGGCTTGCGGTTTCGACAGCCGGTTGCGGACCACCCAGATCAGGCGTTCCTGTGCCCGAGTGATCGCCACGTAGGCCAGCCGCTTCCACAGCGGCTGCCCCGCCTCCACGCGTCCCATGCGCGCCGCGACAAAGAGGTCCGGGGCGAAGACCTGGACCGTGTCCCACTGGCTGCCCTGCGCCTTGTGGATGGTCACCGCCGCGCCGTGCAGAAAGGTCGCGCCCATGCTCGCGGCGAAGGGGATGAAGGGCTCTTCCTCGCCGGGCTTCTCGATCTTCACGATCGAGGCCGCGCTGATCTGCGGATCCTCCGCCCCGATGACGTGCAGACGCGAGAAGCCCGGCTTGCGCCCCGGCCCCAGGTAGATCACCTGCGCGCCCTTGATCAGCCCGCGCGCCTCGAGATCGAGGCGCTTCTTGCGGTACTTGAGCGGCAATTCGAGCCCGTCGCAGATCAGCGGCTCGCCCTCCAGCAGCGCATCCTCGGGCGCGCCGTGGACCGAGCGGAAGGCGTGAATCAGCCGGATGCGCGTGGCGTTGCGCCAGACCAGAACCGGGCTGCGCGCCATCAGGTCGACCTCGACACGTTGGCCCAGCTGAACGCGGTCGTCCTTGCGCGCCAGGTCCTCGACCATCCGCTCGAAATCCTGGAACTCCAGCGCCGGATCACCGAGCGCGTGGGCCAGGTCCAGGATCGGGCTGTCAGCGTCCTGTCGGTGCACCCGATGCAGCTCGAGCTTCTGCGCGCCTTTGAAGGCGTCGAACACCATGGCGCCGGACTGGTTGACCGGCGCCAGCTGCGCCGGATCGCCGAAGAGCAGCAGGGTCGGGAAGATCTCCTTGAGATCGTCGAACTGGCGGTCGTCCAGCATCGAGGCTTCGTCGACCAGCCCGATATCCAGCGGCTCCTCGCGGCGCTTCCAGCCGGTGATGAAATCGGACCCCCGCAGCCCGGCCGCGGCCAGCGCCCCGGGGATCGAGCGGTTGCCCTTGTAGAAGGCCGCCGCCCGGTCGAGCGCGATCTCCGAGAGCCCTTCGATCGCCGGCCGTTCGCCGTTGCCGACAAGCCATTCGGCGATGCGCTCGTATTCGGGATCGTAGACCGGCGTATAGAGGATCCGGTGGATGGTCGTCGCCGGCACGCCGCGCAGCCGCAAGACGCTGGCCGCCTTGTTGGTCGGCGCAAGGATCGCCAGCGTGCGCCGGGTCCGGCGCTTGCGGCTCTCATAGTCGCCCGAGACGATCTCGACCCCGGCCTGCTCCATGGCCTTGAAAAGTTCCGCCAGAAGCAGCGTCTTTCCGGACCCCGCCTTTCCGACCACGGCCAGAACCCGGGGGCCGCTCTCGCCCGGCGGTGAAACCAGGCTGTTGGCAAGATCGACACCGGCCGCGCGCAGATGGTCTGCGATGCTGTCATAGGCGGCGGCCTGGTCGGCCGAAAAGGTGACGGGCATCGCGGTCATGGTGCGAGCCTACAACCGGCTCGCCGACTTGCCCAGATGTGGAGGTGGTTTTCGAGGCGGCTCAGGCCGACAGGGCGTATTCCTGTTGCGCCGGCGCCGCGAAGGCCTGATCGAACCAGAGCCGCGACTGCTCCTTCGAGATGCCGGCCCGCTCGGCAACGCGCGCCTGGGCCTCGTCGCTGAAGTGCCAGAGCCCGACGCTGATCCGGTCGCGGCCCTCGCCTTCCGAGCCGAGAACCTCGGGCGATGCACCGATGGTGCGATAGATCCGGACCATGCGGGCGTCGAATACGCCGACGAAGTGGCGGATCCCGAAATTCGTCATGATCTCGCCCCCGGCCAGCATCAGCGCCGCGGCGACATGCGGCCCGGCGCCCCGCGAGAGACAAAACCGCGTGCATTCCCAGATCAGCGGGCTGGTCACCGGCGAGCCCCCGGTGAGATGGCCGAAGACCTCGTTGACCATCACCGGCCCGGTTGTCGGCAGGAACCGCATCGAGCCGCCATGGCTGCCGTCGGCCTCTTCCCAGATCACGTAGAGCGGATCGAGCGCGTCATACTGATCGCGTTCCTCGCCGCGGGCGTCCACCGAGACCTCCCAACCCAGCCGGTTGCGGAATTGATCGGCCCGATCCTGAAACATCGTGCGCTTCAGTTTCGGAAAGTTGTTCAGGTCGTGTCCGTAGATATAGCGCAGCATGATCATGTCCCCTTGTCGTCCTGGCTGGGAACAGGTCTACACCGGTGATGGTTAACAGCCGGTCAGCGCGGCGTTCGGTCCTCGCTATTTCCGGGGAGCCGCGCGGTTTCAGACCACGATCAAGCCCCGGCTCATCGCGCGCGCGACCGCGTGCGTGGTGTTCAGCGCCCCCAGCTTGAACCGGGCGCTTTCGATATAGACCCGCAGCGTGTGCTCGGAAATCGCGAGCGTGTCGGCGACCTGCGCGCGGCTGTATCCCATCGCCAGCAGGGTCATCGCGTCGATCTCGCGCGGGGACAGGGCGCGGGATTGTTCGGGCTGGCGATTGGTCTCGAACTCGAGGGCCTTTCGGTTGAAATAATGGGCGATCAGGATCAGATCGCGGCTGAGTCTCTCGGTGAATTCGGCCCAGGCCTCGTCATCGCAGTTGTGGCTCGCGGTGAACAGCGCGAACTGGCCGTTCGGACCGCGGATCGGGATCGAATAGCCCTGATTGCCCACGCCGTGCTCGAGCGCATCGGCGAAGAAGACTCGGGCCGCCTTGCTCGACCAGTCGAGCCGCTTCCAGTCCACCGGGTGGAACCTCTGGAAGCACCCGGCGATGACAGGGTCGATCCGCAGGTAGTTCTGGCTGACATAGCGCTCGCGCCAGGCATCCGAGTAGGTTCCGCATCCGTATTGATCGCCTGCGCTATCCACCCAGTGATAGACCATGTGATCGACACCGAACGCGTCGCGCAAGGCAACGATGACGGACTGGAGCCCCTCAAGCGCGCTGGTGGCGTCCAAGTCCTCCAGGATCTGATCCAAGTTGACCGCGGTCTCCATTTAGCCGAGCCTGTGCCTCTTCCCTCTGGGACGCGATTTCCGCAGCCGCGATCAGCGTGGTGTCATCCAGCTGTTCGGCCAGTGACCCGAGCCCGTTTGCCGCGGCAAAGGATTTCAGGTCGGCCAGCACGTCCAGTATCCAGTCATTTTGCATCAGACTCGCTCCGCAGTGGTTAACGAAAGATTAACACAACTATAGCATGAGGCGGATTATTAGGAAATTCGCGGATTTCCACTCCCCAAAACTGGTGAGGCCGCGATTTTCAACCCTCTGTTTTCCGGCAATGCCATGGCCGCCGATCACAACACCCGCGAACCGTCAGGCGATTCGCGGGTGCAGGGTCGCATGGAAGGAGTGACCCGGGGGTTAACCGCGGGCGTCGAGAACTTCTTCCAGGGTCCTGAGGCCGGTTGTCGGCGACTGCACCAGCACCGACATGTTGCCCGGCTTGTGCTCGTTGCGCATCATCTTCATGTGCGCCTGCGGCAGGTCTCCCCAGGAGAAGACCTCGGACATGCAGGGATCGAGGCGCCGCTCCAGCATCAGCTTGTTGGCGGCGCTGGCCTGCTTGAGATGGGCGAAATGGCTGCCCTGAAGACGCTTCTGGTGCATCCACATGTAGCGCACGTCGAAGGTCAGGTTGAAGCCCGAGGTGCCCGCGCAGATCACCACCATGCCGCCCTTCTTCACCACGAAGGTCGAGACCGGAAAGGTCGCCTCGCCCGGATGCTCGAACACCATGTCGACGTTGACGCCCTTGCCGGTGATGTCCCAGATCGCCTTGCCGAACTTGCGCGCCTCGGCGAACCAGGCGGCGTATTCCGGCGTGTTGACGGTCGGCAATTGCCCCCAGCAGTTGAAGTCCTTGCGGTTGATCACGCCCTTGGCGCCGAGACCCATGACGAAATCGCGCTTGCTCTCGTCCGAGATCACCCCGACCGCGTTGGCGCCGGCGGTGTTGATCAGCTGGATCGCATAGGAGCCGAGGCCCCCCGATGCTCCCCAGACCAGCACGTTCTGCCCCGGTTTCAGATCATGCGGCTCATGCCCGAACAGCATCCGGTAGGCGGTCGCCAGCGTCAGCGTATAGCAGGCGCTCTCCTCCCAAGTCAGATGCTTCGGCCGCGGCATCAGCTGCTGGGCCTGCACGTTGGTGAACTGCGCGAAGGACCCGTCCGGCGTCTCGTAGCCCCAGATGCGCTGGCTGGGCGAATACATCGGATCGCCGCCGTTGCACTCCTCGTCGTCCCCGTCGTCCTGGTTGCAATGGATCACCACCTCGTCGCCGACCTTCCAGCGCTTCACCCGGTCGCCCACCGCCCAGATGATGCCCGAGGCATCGGACCCGGCGATGTGATATGGCGCCTTGTGGCCATCGAACGGGCTGATCGGCTTGCCCAGCGATGCCCAGACGCCGTTGTAGTTGACCCCCGCGGCCATCACCAGGACCAGCACCTCGTGGCTGTCCAGCTGCGGAACGTCGACCACCTCCTGCAGCATCGCCTTGTCCGGCTCGCCATGGCGCTCCCGTCGGATCGCCCAGGCATACATCTGCTTGGGCACATAGCCGAGCGGCGGGATCTCGCCGACCTCGTAGAGATCCTTCTCGGGAGCCTCGTAGGGGGCGATTTCGCCATTGGTGTCCAAAGCCATGCTGGTCTCCTTAGGTCCAAGATTTCGCCGCGTTGCAGAATCGCGGGGCTGAGACCGGAATATGAAGAGTTGCGCAACAATGCAACACCCAGCATCACGATTTTGAAACTTTATGACCCCGCAAGTGCAGAAACTTCGCCGGCCCCGGCCGGAGCGCCGGCGGGCGCATCCGGCATGAGGTGACGGATCGAATTCGAATAATATCTGAGCAGCTCGGTCTCTCCGGGGGCCGGGCTCAACCGTCCGTTCTCCTCGATCAGCATCTTGCGCTTGAGAAGATGCTGCGCCCCCACCTCGACTGCGCTCGCGACTTCATGGTGGGGTAGGTGCACGTGGATCTCTGGCAGCTCGCGCACGATCTCGCTCAGCGCCGCCGAAAGCTCGGCGCGCGTCATCGGTCCCTTGTGCAGGATCAGCCAGGACACCGCCGGAACCGGCAGAACCGGAACGATATTGCCGATCCGGCGCATCAGCGCGCGCGCCAGCGGCACGGTCACGTCGCCACTCGGCGGCGCCGGGAACGACCGCAGGGACAGCGGCGCGCCGAAACTGACCGCCGCATATCCGAACCGGTGATACCGGCCGATCGCTTTCAGCCAGACCTGCTTGATCGCGCTGGCCGCTATGACGCCGATCCGGGCATGAAACCGCCGCTTGGGATCACTGGCCGCCTTCACCAGGATCCGGTCCTCGAGCACCTGGTCATAGTTCAGCGCCACCGGCACGAAGACCACGTCCCGCCCCGCCGGATCGAACCCGTCGGTGATGTATTTCAGCAGACCGAGCTTCGGCGGCATCAGCGCCCCCGACAGGCTGAGACCGCCCTCGGGAAACAGCGCCTGGGTCACGCCGGCATCGGTCGCCAGTTTCACATAGCGCGCCAGGACCTTTCGATAGAGCTCGTTGCGCGACCTGCGGCGGATGAAATACGCGCCCATCGCGCGGATCAGACCGCTCAGCGGCCAGACCTGCGCCCACTCGCCTACCGCGTAGGACAGGGCCGACCGCTCGGCCGCCAGATAGGTGACCAGCACATAGTCCATGTTGCTGCGATGGTTCATCACGAAGACGATCGTGGCATCGGGCGGGATCGCCTTCAGCGCCTCCTCGTCGTGATGTCCAAGCCGAACGCGGTAAAGCGCATTGCTGAGGAACCGGGCAAGCCGGATCGCTATTCCGAAATAGGCCGACGCGGAAAAGGATGGGACGATCTCGCGGGCATAGCGGCGCGCCTGCTCGAAGGCCACGCTTTCGGGGATGCCTTCTGTGTGGGCGTGATCGGCGATTGCCTGGCTGACCTCGGGGTCGTAGATCAGCCGCTGGATCATGTCGTAGCGTCGGGCCAGCTTGAACGGCTGGATGGGGCGCTCGAGCTTCTGGTTGACCTGCGCGACGACCCGCTCCAGCCGCCGCCGGAAGAACCACCGCACGGACGGGAACAGGAAATGCGACGCAAAGGTCACCGCCGCGAAAAGCAGGATCAGGATCAGCAGCCAAACCGGCATTTCGACTGTTTGCGTCATGCCGGCAAACTGCCATCAATCCCGGGCGGTCACAATCGTCGAGTCTCCAGGCCATGCCGCAATGCAGCGAATTGACAGGGCCGGAAAATTTCTGTTTAGACAGTCGGAACGAAATATTATTACCCGATCCCGACTCGCGAGGCCGATGATGACCCAATTGCAGACCGATCCGAACGCCGCCAAGACCACCGACCGTCCCTGGCTGATCCGGACCTATGCCGGCCACTCCACCGCCGAAGCCTCGAACGCCCTCTATCGCGGCAACCTCGCCAAGGGACAGACCGGCCTGTCGGTGGCCTTCGATCTGCCAACCCAGACCGGCTATGACAGCGATCACGTGCTGGCGCGCGGCGAGGTCGGCAAGGTCGGCGTGCCGGTCGCGCATCTGGGCGACATGCGTGCCCTCTTCGACCAGATCCCGCTCGAGCAGATGAACACCTCGATGAC
>JAGRMU010000383.1:0-295 GCA_020441165.1 Sedimentitalea sp. | reverse complement strand
AAATGGAACCCGATGAACGTCTGTTCCTACCACCTGCAGGAGGCCGGCGCGACGCCCGAGCAAGAGCTTGCCTTCGCCCTCGCCACCGCCCAGGCGGTGCTCGACGGGCTGCGCGGACAGGTGCCGGACAAGGATTTCCCGCGTCTTGTTGGGCGGATTTCGTTCTTTGTGAATGCCGGCATCCGGTTCGTCACCGAGATGTGCAAAATGCGCGCTTTCGTCGAGCTTTGGGACGAGATATGCGAAACCCGCTATGGCGTGAGCGATCCGAAATACCGCCGCTTCCGGTATGGGG
>JAGRMU010000382.1 GCA_020441165.1 Sedimentitalea sp. | reverse complement strand
AACCGGCGCCTCGCGCCATGCCACACCCCCACACGCCCTACGCGCGAATAGCCCGTCAAGATGAGCCTTCCAGGCGTGATGAGTGCCGCAGAATTCGGCCGGTCAATTGGACTTCGAGATCGTGGAAACTTCATTGCCCTGATCGAGGCAGGCCACACCCCCGCCACGCAATACACGAACCCAAGAACGCGACGCGCTCAATACCGCCTCAGCGCCGATCAAATCGCATCGTTCCAGAAGCGCTTCGTAACGCTGACAACCCTCGGCGAGGAAACCGGCTATCACCGCAACACCTTGAAGGGTCTTTTCGCGGCCTCCCGCGTCGCTCGTTTCACCCCAGATGGACAGGATTTTGGGCCGGTCTATCTGCGGTCGGAGGCTGCCAAGGCGCTCAAGTAACGAAGCGACGTTGCTCCGCCCAGGGAGCATCGCGTCATCGCCCATTTTCCAGCGATTGCTCGTATCGGCCTGACGAAATACAGAACTGTGTTTCATTGCAGCGCTTTAGAAGAAATACCCGCAGATAGCGAAAATATCACTTGACAGGGTGCGCGCGAAAAACAGCCATTTTGCGCATACTTATGCCTTCTTGGCAACTGAGCGCGTGGCGGGCCGTGAAGGACTCGAACCCTCGACCCCAGGATTAGAAATCCCGTGCTCTGATCCAGCTGAGCTAACGGCCCCTGCCTCGCGCCCGGTCGTCTTGCCGCAAATCGCGGCAGCCGTCAAACCCGGATGCGCCGACGCGCGGCGCGCGCAGTCAGACAAGCGGACGAGATCCTTCGGCCGCGGTCAGTGCGTCCAGACCTCGCGCCGGTTGGTGGCGAAATTCTCGCCGTAGCCGCGCGGGCGCAGGTTGGGCTTGCGCGGCTTCGGCTCGAAGACCTGCGCGTCGATGCCGTGGGCCTGCGCGTATTCCAGCGCCGCCTCCTTGGTGGCAAAGCGCAGCCGCACCTGGGACTGGGTGTCCGAGGACGAGGTCCAGCCCATCAGCGGATCGACCTCGCGGGCGCTGGCCGGAGCGAAATCCAGCACCCAGTGGCGGGTCCGGGCGGTGCCCGACTGCATGGCGTTGCGGGCGGGTCGATAGATGCGCGCCTTCATGGCCGTCCTTCCGGTCTTGGATCCGCGCCCCTTATCGGATATCCGGCCGCGCCGGGCAAGGCGACATTTCGCGCCGCGCCGCCCATCAAATCACCCCGAGCGCCCGCATCGCCTGCGCCACGTGGATGAAACCCGCGATATTGGCGCCGGCCACGTAGTTGCCCGGCTCGCCATATTCCTCCGCGGTCTCGGCACAGCGGTCGTGGATCGCCGCCATGATCTTTTCCAGCCGCGCCTCGGTCTCGTCGAAGGTCCAGCTGTCGCGGGTGGCGTTCTGCTGCATCTCCAGCGCGCTGGTCGCCACGCCTCCGGCATTGCTCGCCTTGCCCGGCGCGAAGAGGATCTCGGCCTTCTGGAAGAGATGGATGGCATCGGGGGTCGTCGGCATGTTGGCGCCTTCGGCGACCAGCTTCACGCCGTTCTTGAGAAGCCTGCGCGCCGCCTTTCCGTCCAGTTCGTTCTGCGTCGCGCAGGGCAGCGCGATATCGCAGGGCAGGTCCCAGATCGAACCGCCCTCGACATGATGCGCCCCGTTGCCGCGCAGCTTGGGATAGCTCGACAGCCGCGCGCGACGCCGTTCCTTGATCTCCTTCACCAGATCGAGATCGATGCCCGCCTCGTCCACCACATAGCCGTTGGAATCCGAGCAGGCGATCACCTTGCCGCCCAGCTCGATCGCCTTTTCCATCGCATAGATCGCGACGTTGCCCGCGCCGGACACCACCACGCTCATCCCCTCCAGGGACTCGCCGCGCGTGGCCAGCATCTTCTGTGCGAAGAACACCGTTCCGTATCCCGTCGCCTCGGTGCGCACCCGGCTGCCGCCCCAGCGCAGGCCCTTGCCGGTCAGCACGCCGCTCTCGTAGCGGTTGGTCATCCGCTTGTACTGACCGAACATATAGCCGATCTCGCGCTGGCCGACGCCGATATCGCCGGCGGGCACGTCGGTATATTCGCCCAGATGGCGATAGAGCTCGGTCATCAGCGACTGGCAGAAGCGCATCACCTCGCCTTCCGAACGGCCGCGCGGGTTGAAATCGGACCCACCCTTGCCGCCTCCGATCGGCATGCCGGTGAGCGCGTTCTTGAAGGTCTGCTCGAAGCCGAGAAACTTGACGATCCCCAGATTGACACTGGGATGGAACCGCATGCCGCCCTTGTAGGGGCCGAGCGCCGAATTGAACTGGACCCGGAAGGCGCGGTTGATCTGCACCTGCCCGTTGTCGTCGATCCAGGGCACGCGGAAGATGATCTGGCGCTCCGGCTCGCAGATGCGCTCGATCAGCGCATCATCCGCGAATTCGGGATGGCGCGCGACGACCTTGCCGACGCTGTCCAGCACCTCGCGCACCGCCTGGTGGAACTCCGCCTCTCCGGCATTGCGTTTCAGCACTTCGCACAGCACCGGTTCCAGCTTCTCGTCGATCGGCATCATTCCCTCGTCCTTGTCGTTATTGCGCGGCGGCGCGCGAATCGTCGCGTTTGTTGCGTCCGCGCGCCTTCTTAGACCTGCGACTCGCGGGGAAAAAGACCGCTTGTGTCGCAGCCGACGCGCCGCGGGGTTGATCCGGGGCCGGCAAAAGAACACATCTGCAGGGCGCTGCCCGGAGACGTCGATGCCCCATGTTCACACCGATACCGCGATGCCGATGATGGCCACCCCCGCCCCGCGCGAGAAGCTGGAGGGCGGCCGGCGCTTCGTGATGCACACCGACTACCAGCCGGCCGGCGACCAGCCCACCGCCATCGCCGAGCTGGCCGAGGCCATCGTGGCGGGTGAGCAGAACCAGGTGCTCCTCGGCGCCACCGGCACCGGCAAGACCTTCACCATGGCCAAGGTGATCGAGGAAACCCAGCGCCCGGCGATCATCCTGGCCCCCAACAAGACCCTCGCCGCCCAGCTCTATGGCGAGTTCAAGGGCTTCTTTCCCGAGAACGCGGTGGAGTATTTCGTCTCCTACTACGA
>JAGRMU010000381.1 GCA_020441165.1 Sedimentitalea sp. | reverse complement strand
CCTGGAGATCGCCGGGGCTCATCAGAGCTTGATCACGCAGACGATGCGGAGTTTCCTTGCGGCGTGATCAGCCGTCCAGGTCCTGTCGCGACGCCGCGGGCGCCCCATCCAGCGGCGTCCGCGGCGGCAACCGAATACCCCTCCCAGCAAGCTGTTCCGGGAGCCCGCAGGCCAGTCGGCACGTCTGCTCCCGCAATGCAACCCGCTTTCACCCCAACCTGACGTCACAGAATGGAGACGCCGATGGACAATCCGGACCCCCTGCTTCGATCCGCTCTGCATTACCCGTCGCCATCGCAACGGTCCTGCGCGACCTGCGCGCCGCCGGCTGATCGAACCCGCGGGCCGTAACGCCCGCGTCAGGCGCGCCAAGGACCCATCTGCTGCGACAGATGCCGACGCCCACACACGACAGCGCGCGGGCCTAACCCGTTCGTCCTTCCGGTTTATCTGGCTGTCACCGGGATGCGTGATCGCGCAAGGTCATTGGGTATCGGCTGGGTCGCACCATCGACGTATGCCTCACCGCGGCGGCGCTGAAGGCCGCAATCGCATCCCGGTGCCCGTTGCCGGGATGCGTTTTCCATACCGACTGAGACCGCCCAATATGCCGCGTCCCGACATCACCGCATCCTCAGGGCGCCCTGTCGCTATCGATCCAGTTTTCGACGACAAGACCCTCGACTCGACAGAACTCTCCCGTATTGGCTGTTACCAATGTTGCTTTCGACGCCATGGCATGCGCTGCTATCCAGAGATCGTTCTGGCCGATTGGTGCACCGTACCGCTCGAGATCGGCTCGGATCGCGCCGTAGAGAGCCGCCACCTCCGGAGAGACAGGAAGAATAACCATTTCATCGAGTATGGCTTCGACACGCTCCGTCAGTCTTGGAGAGCCCTTCTTCGCGCATCCATAGAGCAATTCACCGGCCACAACGACGCTCGTGACGACATTCGCTTCTCCAGCAGCCTCGATGCGCCTCATGGCAGGCCCCGACGGGTTACGAATGAGATCACTGATGATGTTCGTGTCGAGGAGGAACACTACCTGAAGATTTCCTCTTTCGTCGCAGGAACATCCTCGATCTCGGGCAAGCACTCCTCGAGAGGCTCCCAGGATGCCAAGAGCCCGAGCAATCCCGGGCGTCGTACCGGCTCAATGATAAGCCGGTTGCCGTCCTTGCGGATCGTCGCGCGATCACCCGGGAGTTCGAACTCGACAGGTATCCGGATAGCCTGATTGCGATTATTCCTGAAAAGCCGAACCTCGCGGCCTGCATCCGTGCCCATGACATGCCTCCGTTGACATATGCCAA
>JAGRMU010000380.1:1291-1592 GCA_020441165.1 Sedimentitalea sp. | reverse complement strand
TCCTCGGCCAGCGCGTCGATCACCGTCACCCGGCGGCCGGCCTGGGCCAGTGCCAGGGCCAGCGCCGGGCCGTTCAGCCCGCCGCCCACGATCACGATATCGGTGTCCGGTGCCATCCGCCGGACTATGCCGATGGCTTCGGGATTGTCCATGCGCGTTGCTGTCGCTAGCCTCGGACGAAACCTGGTGGGGGGACAGAAATGGACGAGTGGCTGAGCATGACGGCCTGTGACCTGGGCCGGGGCATCGCGGCGGGCCGGATCGATCCGGTGGCGCTGGCCGAGGCCCATCTGGCGGCAAT
>JAGRMU010000380.1:0-1137 GCA_020441165.1 Sedimentitalea sp. | reverse complement strand
CGCCACCGAGGCCGGCTCGCGCCTGCTGAAGGACCGCACGCCCGCAAGGGACGCCGAGGTGCTGCGCAACGCCACTGCGATGGGTACGGTCTGCCTCGGCAAGACCCACATGAGCGAGCTGGCCTTTTCGGGCCTCGGCTACAACCCCAGCACCGCGACGCCGCCCTGCGTCAACGATGCGGCGGCGGTACCGGGCGGGTCCTCCTCCGGCGCGGCGGCCTCGGTGGCCTTCGGGCTGGCGGCCGGGGCCATCGGTTCGGATACCGGCGGGTCGGTGCGGGTGCCGGCGGCCTGGAACGATCTGGTCGGTCTCAAGACCACCTCCGGGCGGCTGAGCCTCGAGGGGGTGGTGCCGCTCTGCCGGAAATTCGACACGGTCGGCCCGCTGGCGCGCAGCGTCGAGGATGCGGCCTGGATGCTGGCGGCGCTGCAAGGCGGCAGGGCGCCCGACCTGCGCGGCGCCGCGCTGCAGGGGCGCCGGCTGGCGGTGCTGCGGACCGTGGCGCTTGAGGATCTGCGCGATGCGCCGGGCGCTGCCTTCGAGGCCGCGCTGACCCGGCTGTCGGCGGCCGGTGCGCAGCTCCTGCCGCTCGAGGTTCCGGAACTGGCCGAGGTCGCGGGGCTCAGCGGCGTGCTCTACACCGCCGAGGCCTACGGGCTCTGGCGCGAGGTGATCGAGGCCGATCCCGAGGCGATGTATGGCGAGATTCTCAAGCGCTTCCGCCTCGGCGCGACGTTTTCCGGGCCCGATTACGTGGAGGCCTGGGCACGGCTCGACGCGGCGCGCGAGGCCTGGGCGCGGGCCACCGCCGGGTTCGACGCGGTGCTCTGCCCGACCGCGGCGAACCTGCCGCCCGACCTGCAGCGCCTGCAATCGGATGCCGACTATTACGTGACCGAGAACCTGTTGACCCTGCGCAACACCCGGATCGGCAACCTGATGGGGCTCTGCGCGCTGACCCTGCCCACCGCCACGCCCAGCTGCGGGCTGTCGCTGATGGGCCGGCCGAATGGCGAGGAGGCGCTGCTGCGGCTGGGCGCGGCGGCCGAGGCCGCATTGGCCTGAAAGCCACAAATTCCCGCCGGGGCGCGGCAAATGCTGGACGCAGGGCCGGTGCATCTGTAACCTGCTGGAAA
>JAGRMU010000379.1 GCA_020441165.1 Sedimentitalea sp. | reverse complement strand
TCAAGAAACCGTGCCCCAGCCCACCGTCAGCGGTCCGACGCCTGGCGCCGTGGCGAGGCGCTGGCTCGCCTCGCTTGACCTGTGCCAGGCGATGATCTCACGGTCGACGGCGTCGAGCTTCGCGGTCAGTGCATCCAGGTGTTCAAACAGCGCGTCGAGAGCGGCCCGAGCTTCGCGCGGCAGAACCTCTTCGTTGGCAGCCTCCATGTCCCGCCGGAGGACGCCAACACGGCAGATGCCTTTCGCAGCGACAATCCCGAACTCGCTGAGAAGCCCTCGCGCCGAGTTCACGCTGGCCGTCCGCTGCCGCACGAGGAGCGATCGCACACGGTGCAGTGTCAGCGGCCCCTGGCTTTCCCGGGACTTGATCGGAACCAACCGCATGTTCGGACGGCCAACAGCTTCGCAAATCGCCTCCGCATCCGCCGCGTCCGTCTTGTTCCGCTTGACGTAGGGCTTGGCGTATTGCGGCGGCACCAGGCGTACATCGTGCCCCAACGCGACCAACTCCCGCGCCCAGTGATGCGCGCTCGAACACGCTTCCATCCCGACAAGGCAGGGCGGCAGTTTTTCGAAGAAGGCAAGCAGGTCGCGACGCCGAATACGGCGCTTCAGAATGGTGCGCCCTTGTGCATCGACGCCGTGAACCTGGAAAATCGACTTGGCGAGATCGAGACCGATTGAAGTTACAGACATGGCTGGCTCCTGAGCTGATTGCGTCGACCAGCCTACATCGCAACGTCGCCGAAGAGGTGGTCCATGCCATCAAATGGCAAACCTCGAGCCGCTACATGATGGTCGAGGCCAGATCGACAAGGAGGAGATCGACCCCATTCTCAGCATAACCACGAAAGCCGCCTGATCATGCCCTCAGGCCATCCGGGCAATTACACCAGCTTGACGGACGTGACCGAAGACCGGCTCCGAAGTCTCTGTTCCAATATACCGCGAATTGCCCGGCTTTGCAGAGCCAAGGGATCTCGAACATTTGATCAAGGCGCTGGCGTCAATGAAGACCCAGGAAGCGGTTTGGCTCGCGACCGAAGCGGGTAATACCCGATCGAAAAAAAGCGCATCACAGTGGTTCTCCGGCAAGGCCAGGGCGGCAGGACTGGCACCCGGTCGGACATCCCATGGGCTTCGCAAGAGCCGAATGATCCTGCATGCTGAGAATGGGGCAAGCAGCAAGCAGATCGCGGCCTGGAGTGGTCATGAAACCCTCAAGGGGATCGAGCGGTATGTTCGCAGTGCCGATCGTCGGCGGCTGCTGACCCCGTCGGTGCTTGAGACTGGAAAGTTTCTGTGACCGTTTCGGTCCGAATGAACCGCCTCATTGTGAGGCGGTCTTTTTTGGAAGGGACGCATCGACCCATGTTCAGGCTTCACTGTTCGCAGGCCAGCCCGGTGCGGCAGAAATATCACACGGACTGAAAAAATGCTTCCGTCAAAGCTCCACAATCAGACGCGCGACGCAAAGGGAAGTGCGCGAAATAGTCTAACACATATATCCGATTAGACAAAATGCTCCGTAAGTCTTTGTTTTTATGTCATATTTTGGGGTAGTGGCGGACCGAGGAGGATTCGAACCCCCGACCCCTTGATTCGTAGTCAAGTACTCTATCCAGCTGAGCTATCGGTCCACTAGGAACGGTCATGTAGAGAGTGCCGCTGGGCATTGCAACCGGAAAAAGCGTCAGAAGGTGCCGTCGCCCTTGGGCAGGCGGATCTCGAAGACGGTGCCCTCGGGGCCGGTGCG
>JAGRMU010000378.1 GCA_020441165.1 Sedimentitalea sp. | reverse complement strand
TACGATTTCTGGAACAGCTATCACGAGGCGATGGAGCGCCGCGGGGTCACGCCCGATCTGGCCAAGGCGATCATGCGCACCAACACCACCGCCATCGCCGCGGTGGCGGTGCAGCGCGGCGAGGCCGACAGCATGATCTGCGGCACGTTCGGCGAATTCCGCTGGCACCTGAACTATGTCACGCAGGTCCTCGGCTCGCCGACCCTGCGCCCGCATGGCGCGCTGTCGCTGATGATCCTCGAGGACGGCCCGCTCTTCATCGCCGACACCTATGTGCACCAGCTGCCCGATGCCGAGCAGCTGGCCGAGATCGCCATCGGCGCCGCCCGCCATGCGCGGCGCTTCGGCCTGCAGCCCAACGTCGCCTTCTGCTCGCAGTCGCAGTTCGGCAACCAGCGGGAAGGCTCCGGCAAGCGTCTGCGCGCGGCGATCGACCTGCTCGACCAGGCGCCGCGGGATTTCACCTACGAGGGCGAGATGAACGTCGATACCGCGCTCGACCCCGAGCTGCGCGCGCGAATCTTCCCGCGCTCGCGGATGCAGGGCGCGGCCAACGTGCTGGTCTTCGCCCATGCCGATGCCGCCAGCGGCGTGCGCAACATCCTCAAGATGCGCGCCGGCGGGCTCGAGGTCGGCCCGATCCTGATGGGCATGGGTAACCGCGCCCACATCGTCTCTCCGGCGATCACCCCGCGCGGGCTCTTGAACATGGCCGCCATCGCAGGAACCCCGGTGGCCCAGTACGGCTGAGGCCTGCATGGGGCCCCGCAACACGGGGCCCCGCGAAGATGTCGCAGCGGCAACGCGGCGCAGGGCGCGCCGGGTGCCAAATCTGCTATTTCGGTCGGCACGCACCCAAGCGGCATGCCAAAAAGACCGGAGGAGACACCCTGATGAGCTACGCAAGCCTCTATGAAAGCTGGAAGCGCGACCCCGAGGCGTTCTGGATGGAGGCGGCGGCCGAAATCGACTGGGAGACCTTCCCGACCAAGGCGCTGCACGACGAGAACGCCCCCTTCTACGAATGGTACAGCGACGGCACGCTGAACGGCTGCTACAACGCCGTGGACCGCCATGTCGAGGCCGGCCACGGCGCCCGCACGGCGATCATTTACGACAGCCCGATCACCCAGACCAAGC
>JAGRMU010000377.1 GCA_020441165.1 Sedimentitalea sp. | reverse complement strand
CCTGCTTGGCGAGCAGCTCGGACAGCCGCGCCATGGCCGGCTCCAGCCGGTCGCGCGCAACGGTCAGCCCGGCGGCCATCCGGTGCCCGCCGCCGGCGATCAGCAGCCCCTCGGCGGCAAGGCGATGGATCGCGGCGCCGAGGTCGATCCCCGACACCGAGCGGCCCGAACCTTTGCCGATCTCGCCGTCGAGGCCGATCACGATGGCGGGGCGGTTGGCGGCCTCCTTCAGCCGCGCCGCGACGATGCCGACGACACCGGGGTGCCAGCCGGCGCCGGCGGCCCAGACCAGTGGCGCGTCCAGACCGCGCGTCTCGGCCTGGGCGAGAGCGGCCAGGCGCACCGCCGCCTCGATCTCGCGCCGCTCGGTGTTGAGCTGGTCGAGCCGTTCGGCCATCGCCTCGGCCTCGGCGCGCGAGGCGGTGGCCAGAAGCCGGCCGCCGAGATCGGCCTTGCCGATGCGTCCGCCGGCATTGACCCGCGGACCGAGCAGGAACCCCAGGTGATAGGGGCTTGGCGCGGTGTCCATCCGCGCCACGTCCGAGAGGGCGACGAGGCCCGGGCGGTCGCGCCGCGCCATCACGGTGAGGCCCTGCCGCACCAACGCCCGGTTGACGCCGATCAGCGGCGCGACGTCCGCGACCGTGGCCAGCGCCACCAGATCGAGCAGGGCCATCAGGTCGGGGCCGGTCGGCGCGCCCGCCTCGCGCAGTTGCCGGCGCGCCTCGACCAGCATCAGGAAGACCACGCCGGCGGCGCAGAGATAGCCCAGATCGCCGCTTTCGTCCTGGCGGTTGGGATTGACCACCGCCAGCGCCGGCGGCAGCGTCTCGCCCCCGAGGTGGTGATCGAGCACGATGACGTCGGCCCCCTCGGCGGCGGCGATGGCCTCGTGCGAGAGCGTGCCGCAATCGACGCAGACGATCAGATCATGCGCCGCCGCCAGCTGGCGCATGGCCGGCGGGTTCGGGCCATAGCCTTCGTCGATGCGGTCTGGCACGTAGAGCGTCGCCTCGCGCCCCATGCCGCGCAGCCAGACCAGCAGCAGCGCCGCCGAGCTGCCGCCGTCGACATCGTAATCGGCGAAGATCGCGATCCGCTGGCGGCCCCGGACGGCGGCCAGGAACCGCGCCGCAGCGGCCTGCATGTCGCGCAGGCTGCGCGGATCGGGCAGAAGGTCGCGCAGCTGCGGCGCGAGGAACGCCTCGGCCTCGGCGGAGGCGACGCCGCGGCGGGCCAGCACGGCGCAGACCGGTCGCGGCAGGCCGGTGGCCTGGGCCAGCGCGTCGCAGCCCCGTTCGGCCTCGATCGACGGGCCGATCCAGCGCCGTCCGGTCAGCGATCGCTCGACGCCCAGAAAGGCCATGGGTTCATCCTCGTGCAACTCCGCCCGCCTCCCCGGTGCCGGCGTCCGGCGCCGCTCAGCTAACCGGGGTGCGGTATTCCATGCGCCGGACCGAGCCGGTCTTGGAGCGCATCAGCAGCGTCTGGGTGGTGACCCAGCCCGGCTCGCGCCGGATGCCCTGCAGCAGGGTGCCGCCGGTCACCCCGGTGGCGGCGAAGATCACGTCCCCGGTGACCATCTCGTCGCGGGTGTAGACGCGGTCGAGATCGGTGATCCCGGCCTTGGCGGCGCGGGCCTTCTCGTCGTCGTTGCGAAACAGCAGCCGGCCCTGGATCTGGCCGCCCATGCATTTCAGCGCCGCCGCCGCCAGCACCCCCTCGGGCGCGCCGCCCGAGCCCATGTACATGTCGATCCCGGTGATCGCAGCCTCGGCGCAATGCATCACGCCGGCCACGTCGCCGTCGGTGATCAGCCGGATCGCGGCGCCGGTCGAGCGCACCTCGGCGATCATCGCCTCGTGGCGCGGGCGCTCGAGGATGCAGACAGTGATGTCGGTCGGATCGCAGCCCTTCTCGGTGGCCAGGGCCGAAACCCGCGTGGCGGGCGGCA
>JAGRMU010000376.1 GCA_020441165.1 Sedimentitalea sp. | reverse complement strand
GCCATCCACGCCTTCGGGCGGCGCATGGCGCGGGCCTTCGAGGGGATCGACGTGCTGGTCACCGCGACCCTGGCCGAGCCGCCGGCGCAGGTCGGGCGGTTCAAGCCCGACAACGAGGATTTCATGGACTACCGCACCGGGCCGGACGGGGTCTTCGCCTATTCGCCCTTCACCGCGGTGTTCAATGCCAGCGGCCAGCCGGCCGTGTCGCTGCCGCTGCACTGGACGGCGGACGACCTGCCGGTGGGCGTGCACCTGGCGATGCCCTTCGGGCGCGACGAGGACCTGATGGCGCTCTCGGCGCAGATCGAGGAGGCCGCGCCCTGGGCGGCGAAACAGCAGAGCCTGATCGACGCCGGCGGCATCTCGCCGCGCGGCTGAACCGGCCCCGGCGGCCTGGCCGACAGCGGGCGCAAACCGGACGGTGTGACGGTCGCGCAGGCCCGTCGCGACACCGGCACCGGCCACCTCCGCCCGGCCGACCGGAGCATCCGCTTTCGGAATCCCGCCAATAGTGGCATAGTCGCTAGTGAAGATTTTTTTAGGTGATTTGAAGTCGGGATAGGGTGATGCCGGCGGCGGTGCTCGACAGCCGGCAGACGGCAAGGCATCTGGCGCAGCAGCCGACGGCGGTCCTGTTCATGGATGTCGCAGATTCTGTACGCCTGATCGAGGCCGACGAGGCCGGTGTCACCGCCCGCTGGCTGGGCTTCGTGGATCAGCTCGAGACCGAACTGGCGGCGCGCTCCAATGGCCGGATCGTCAAGCGGATGGGCGACGGGCTGCTGCTGGAATTCGCCAGCGTCGAGGGCGCCATCGCGGCGGCCTTCGATGCCACCGCGCGGATCGAGGCGATGAACGCGGGCCTGCCGCCCGAGCAGCGGATCCAGATTCGCATGGGCGTCCATGTCGGCAAGGTGATCCGCAGCGCCGAGCGCGACATCTATGGCAAGCAGGTCAGCCTCGCGGCGCGGCTGATGACGCTGGCCCGCGCCGGGCAGATCGTCACCTCGGCGGATGTGCGCGATGCGGTCACCGACGGGGTGCAGGCCGAGTTCGAGGACTTGGGCGAGTGCTATCTGAAGAACCTCGCCCGGCCGGTGCGCGCCTTTCTGGTGCATCCGCGGGGAACCTCGCCGCAGCTGGTGCCGATGCTGGTCGCCGAGGATCTGCTGCCCACCGTCGCGGTGGTGCCCTTCACCCCGAAATCCGACTCCGCCGGCCAGTATGCCCTGGGCGAGGTCTTTGCCGAGGACATCATCGGCGTGCTGTCGCGCTCGTCCGATCTGAACGTGATCTCCCGGCTCTCGACCTCGGGCTTCCGGTTCCAGGACCAGCCGCTGGACGTGGTGGGCAAGGCGCTGAACGCCGATGTCGTGCTCTCGGGCAGCTACGCGGGCGACGTCAGCAAGGTGGCGCTGAACGTCGAACTGGCCGAGGTGCGCTCGGGCCGGGTGATCTGGGCGCAGAAATTCCGGACCGATACGAAGATCCTTCTGGAACAGGACGGGGCGCTGCGCGATCTGGCCCATGGCCTCCACGAGGCCATCGTCGACCGTCGCCGCCTGGAGGCAGAACGCCGCGAGCACCCCCTATCCGGTGGGCGAGGCCTTCGCGGAGACATTGAAGGAGGCCGGCATTCCCGAGGCCTGAGACGGGTCCGGGACCTGGTGCCGACCGCAACTCAGACTCGAGTAGATTTGCCATGATCACCGATTTGAGCGGCTTTGAGCAGGGTGCCTTCGGTGCCTTCGGGGCGTTTGGCGCCTTCGGGGCCTTTGGGGCCTTTGGCGGCCCGCCGGCGAATTCGTCGCTGGTGGTCAACGCCTTCATCAGCAACCTCAATGGCATCGCCGGCCCGGGCCTTGATCGGCGCTATCCGAGCATGCCGAGCCAGAACCACACGGTGAAGAGCGACAGGCCCGTCGCGATCAGCACCGAGGAGGCCGCGACGCGCTTGGCGCGGCCATAGATGTTGGCGAAGATATAGGCGTTGAACCCCGGCGCCATGGCCGCGGTCAGCACTCCGGAGCGAAAGAGGTCCTGCGGCAGGCCGACGGAGGTGCCCAGGCTCCAGACCAGCGCCGGGTGGACCAGCAGCGAGACCGCGCAGACGAAGCCGATGGCGCGCAGATCGCCCTCGGGGCGGTATTGCACCAGCACCCCGCCGAGCGCGAAAAGCGCGGCGGGCAGGGCTGCGCGGCTGATCAGCCCGAGCGCGCTGTCCAGCGTTCCGGGCAGCGGCAGGCCCGAGAGGTTGACGGCAAAGCCGAGCCCGATGGCGATGATCAGCGCGTTGCGGAACATCGCCGAAAGCGTGGCGCCGAGCATCCGGGCGCGCCCCTGCCCGCGGTTGCGGATGATCTCCATCGCGGTGATGCCGAGCCCGTAGCAGAAGGGCGAATGGAAGGCGATGATCGCGAAATTGCCGGTCAGGTTCTCGGGGCCATAGGCGCGTTCGGTGATCGGCAGACCCAGCAGTACCGAGTTCGAGAAGAGACAGCAGAAGCCGATGACGATGCAATCCTCCCAGTCGCGGCGGAACAGCAGCCGCGCCCCGGCGATGCCGATCAGGAAGCACAGGAAGGCGCCGGAATAGAAGCTGGCCAGCAGGCGCGGGTCGAAACTGGCCGCGAGATCGAGGGTCGCAATGGCGTGGAACAGCAGGCAGGGGATCGCGAAGCTCTGGGTGAAGCGCATCAGCCCGTCGACATGGCCGGCACTGAAATAGCCCGACCGGGTCGCGGCATAGCCGGCGCCGATGACCAGGAAGACCGGCAGGATGACGTCGATCAGCGTCTCGAACATGCGCATTCGCCGTGCCGGACCGGGCGCGTGGGTGCCTCCGGCGGGAGTATTTTGGGCAAGAGGAAAATCGACGGGATCAGGTGGGGACGCACAGGATCATGCCGTCATGGGCCGGGGTGACATGATCGGGGGTTTCGCGGAGCACCGTCTCGTAATCCATGTCGATATGCATGTTGGTCAGCACCGCGTGGCGCGGCCTGGCCCGGGCGATCCATTCGAGGGTCTTCTCTAGATGCGCATGGGTGGGGTGCGGGGTGCGGCGCAGCGCGTCGACGATCCAGCAGTCGAGCCCCTCGAGCACCGGCCAGGCCTCGTCATAGATCTCGGCGGCATCGGGCAGGTAGGCCAGATCGCCGATCCTGAACCCCAGCGCGTCGATCGAGCCGTGCCCGACGCGGAACGGGCGGAACCGGATCGGCCCGCCGGCGCCGGTGATCTCGAAGGCGCCCTTGATCGTCTTCATGTCGAGGATCGGCGGATAGGACGACCCCTCGGGCTGCACGAAGGCATAGCTGAAGCGCGACATCAGCGCGTTCTGGGTATCGCCGTCGGCCCAGACCGGGATGCGGGCGCGCATGTTGAACACCACCATGCGCAGATCGTCGATGCCGTGGACATGATCGGCATGGGAATGGGTATAGACCACCGCGTCGAGCCGGCCGGTGCCGGTATCGAGCAGCTGGCTGCGCAGGTCGGGGCTGGTGTCGATCAGCACGGTGGTGGTGCCGCCCTCCTCCACGCGCTCGATGAGCAGCGAGCAGCGGCGGCGGGTGTTGCGGGGGTTGTCGGGGTCGCAGTCCCCCCAGTGACCGCCGATCCGTGGCACCCCCCCGGAAGAGCCGCAGCCGAGGATGGTGAAGCGCATCTCGCCCATCAGGCGGCGGCCTCGTGGCGGGCGGCCTTGGCGAAGAGCCGGTCGAAATTGGCCTGGGTGCGGGCGGCGAAATCCGCATAGTCGAGGCCGAAGAGCTCGGCGCCGACCCGGGCGGTATGGGCGACATAGGCGGGCTCGTTCCGGCGCCCGCGTTGCGGGGGTGGCGCGAGGTAGGGCGCGTCGGTCTCGACCAGGATCCGGTCCAGCGGGGCGGCGGCGAAGATCTCGCGCAGCTCCGTCGATTTCGGGAAGGCGGCGATGCCCGACATCGAGAGGTAGAAGCCCAGATCGAGGGCCGCGCGGGCGAGCGCTGCGCCGGAGGAAAAGCAGTGCATGACGCAGGCATAGGCGCCGTGGCGATGTTCCTCGGTCAGGATCCGCGCCATGTCCGCGTCGGCATCGCGGGCATGGACGATCAGCGGCAACCCGCTCTCGCGCGCGGCCGCGATATGGGTGCGCAGGCTCTGCTGCTGCGCCGCGGCGCTTTCGGCGGTGTAGTGATAGTCGAGCCCGGTCTCGCCGATGCCGACGAATTTCGGGTGCCGCGCCAGCGCCAGAAGCGCGTCGACCGTCGCCTGCGGCTCGTCCGCGGCGCTCATCGGATGGGTACCGGCGGCGTAGAAGACCGGCGCATGGGCCTCGGCGATGGCGCGCACCTGCGGCTCGAGCCGCAGCCGGGTGCAGATGGTGACCATGCGGGTGACGCCGGCGGCGGCGGCATTGGCGACGATCGCCTCCAGCTGCCCCTCGAAATCGGGAAAATCGAGATGGCAATGGCTGTCGGTGATCTGCGGCGTGTCGGTCATCGGCCCCTGCTGGCGGGTCAGCCCGCGGCGGTTTGCTGGATCTTGAAGACCGTATCTAGGACCAGCGCGGCAGGGTCAAGGTTGACCGCCTGGCCGTGGCGTACCCGGCCCGAGACGGTGGCGGCGGTCGCGGCCCAGGCCCGGCCGGCGGCGGGATCGGCGGCGAGGCGCGCCAGGACCTGCGCCTCGCCCCGCGCCGCCTCGGGCGCGGGCGGATGGCCGGTGGCGCCGGTGCGCGCGAGGCGCGCCAGCGCGGTCTCGACCAGGCTCAGCAGCAGCTCGAACCGCTCGGCGCCGCCGCGTTGCGCGGCGGCCTCGGCCAGCTTCAGCGCGCGTGGACGGTCGAGGCGCGGCAGCGAGCCCAGCAGCGCGACCAGTTCGGCATAGAGCGCCAGCCCGTCCAGCGACAGGAGCCGCAGCGCGGTGCCGACCGAGCCGGCCGAAAGTGCCGCCAGCGCCTCGGTATCGGCGGGCAGCTCGGCCCCGGTCTGGGCCAGCGCCGCGCCCAGATCGTCAGGGCCCAGCGGGTCGAGGCGCAGCGTCCGGCAGCGCGAGCGGATCGTCGGCAACAGCCGCGCCGGCTGGTGCGAGACCAGCAGCAGCGTCGCCCTCGCGGGAGGTTCCTCGAGCATCTTCAGCAGCGCGTTCGCGGCGCTTGGGTTCATCTCGTCGGCGGCATCGACGATCACCACGCGCCGTCCGCCATCGGCGGCGGACAGGCCGAAGAACCGCCCCAGCGCGCGGATGTCGTCGACCACGATCTCGTCGCGCATCCGGCCGGTTTTCTCGTTCACGCTGCGGGTCACGCGCGCAAGGCCCGGCTCGGCCCCGGCGGCGATGCGGCGCGCGACCGGGTGCCCGGGGTCCACGTCCAGTGTCGCGGGCGGGGGCGGCGCGCCAAAGAGGCCGTCCCCGGCAGCGGGCGGCGTGGCCAGCAGGAAGCGCGCGATGCGCCAGGCGAGCGTCGCCTTGCCGACCCCGCGCGGTCCGGTCAGCAGCCAGCCGTGATGCAGCCGGTCCGAGGTATAGGCGGCCAGGAACGCCGCCTCGGCCTGCGCCTGACCGATGAGCCGTTGCGTCTCGCGCGGGTGCGGGGCGCCGGGGGCCTGGTCGGGGGGCGGGAGATCGGCGCTCATCTGCGCAGCTCCTCGACCCGGAGCTTCACCTCGGCGGCAACGGCTGCCGGATCGCGGGCGCCGTCGATGACGCGAAAACGCTGCGCGAATTCGCCAGCCAGCGCCAGGAACCCGGCGCGCATCTGACGCTGAAGGTCGAGGCCGAAGCCCTCGAACCGCTCCTCCGGACCCTGCCGGCCGAGGGCGCGCGCGAGGCCGGTTTCCGGGTCCATGTCGATCAGCAGCGTCAGGTCGGGCTCGATCCCGATCATCAGCGCGTGCAGCGCGTCGACCTGCCGGCGCAGATCGCCCCGCGAGAGCCCCTGGTACATGCGGGTGCTGTCGGCGAAGCGGTCGCAGATCACCACCTGCCCAGCCTCGAGCGCCGGGCGGATGGTGCGCTCGAGGTGGTCGCGGCGGGCGGCGGTGAATAGCAGGATCTCGGTCTCGGCGGACCAGCGGTCGGGATCGCCGCGCAGGACCAGATCGCGAATCTCCTCGGCCCCGGGCGAGCCGCCCGGCTCGCGGGTCAGCACCACCTCGGCGCCCTCCGTCCGCAGCGCCTCGGCCAGAAGCCGCGCCTGGGTGGATTTTCCCGATCCGTCGATTCCCTCGAAGCTGATGAAGAGGCCCCGGCGGCTGGCGGTGGCGCTCACATCATCTCCTTGGGGCGGTCGATCAGGCGCGCCGCGAGGATGCCGGCCGCGGTCTTGACCCGCACCAGGAAGCCGCCATAGCCGACGTCGCGGTCTGCGACCAGCGGCAGGCGCATCGGCGGCAGATCGTCCGGCGTCAGCACCAGCTCGGCCAGTTTCTGGCCCTTGACGATGGGCGCGCTGATCGGCCCGGTATAGACCACCTCGCCGGCAATCTCGTCGCGCGAAAGGACCGGCCAGAGCACCACCAGGTCCTCGGCCGGTACCAGCCCTACCGTGGGCTCTCGTCCCATCCAGACCTCGGCCTGCGCGATGGGCGCGTCGGCGCGGGCGATGGTCTTTTCGGCAAATTGGCGAAACGACCAGTTGACGATCGCGGCCGCCTCCTCTGCGCGCTTGGCGTTGCTGTCGATGCCGGAGATCACGAAGATCACCCGGCGCCCGTCCTGCTTGGCCGAGCCGACAAGCCCATAGCCGGCCTCGGAAGTATGCCCGGTCTTCAGCCCGTCGGCGCCGATATCCTGGCTGAGCAGCGGGTTGCGGTTGTGGATGTTGCTGGGCGCGCGCCCGTCGAACTTGAAGGTCTCCTCGGCAAAGAGCGGGTAGAACTCGGGGAAATCGGTGATGATGTGATTGGCCAGGATCGCCAGGTCATGCACCGACATGCGGTGGCCCTCCTCGGGCCAGCCGTTGGAATTCTTGAAGGTCGAGTTGGTCATGCCCATCTGCTGGGCGCGCTGGGTCATGTAGCGGGCGAAGCCAGCCTCGGTGCCGTCCGGGCTGAGCGCCTCGGCGATCACCACGCAGGCGTCGTTACCCGACAGCACGACGATTCCGCGCAGCAGGTCCTCGACGCGCACCGTGTCGGTGGTGTCGAGGAACATGGTCGAACCGCCATAGCTCATCGCGTGCTGCGAGACCGGCAGCCGCTCGTCCAGCGTCAGGCGGCCGTCGCGGATCGCCTCGAAGGCCACATAGAGCGTCATCAACTTGGACATCGAGGCGGGCGGAAGCGGCTCGTCCGCGTCCTTTTCCAGCAGCACGGTGCCGGTGGTCTGGTCCAGCACGTAGGCGGCGCGGGCGGTGGTGTCGAAGGCCAGCGCCGGGAGCGCCGAAAGCGCCAGGATGACGGCGGCAAGGGAAAACACGGGTTTCATGTCGGAACCTCCGGTCAGTTGGCGGTGATGTAGGCGTCCTGGAACCCGGCCTTCCGGGCGCCGTCCAGCAGCGCCGTGCGGTCCGCGCGGGTCTGCGCCGGGCCCAGCACCACGCGCCAGAACGGCTTGTCGTTCGAGGTTTCCTGAAGAACCGTGGGCGACAGGCCGGCGACCGCCAACTGGCCGACCGCCAGGGTCGCGTTTTCTTCCGAGCCGAAGATCCCGACCTCGACATAGGGCTTGCTCAACGCGAAGATGGACGGCTTGGCCGTCTTGGCTTCGGTCTCGGGAGCAGGGGCCGCAGCGGTGGCCTCCGGCGCGGCGGCGGCCGCGACGGCGACCGGGGCCGCCGCTTCGGGGGCCGGGCTGTCCGCCGGCTCGGTCTCGGCCACCGGTTGCGGCGTGGGGTCGGCGGGCACCTCTCGGCGCAAGGCGGTGACGCTGATCTCGACCGGCGCGCCGGCCAGCATGCCCAGCTCGACCGCGGCGTCGGACGAGATCTGGATGCGCGGACCGGGGATGTCGCGCTCGCGGCGGAAGAGGGCGCCGACCACGGTCTGGTCGTTGGCCATGTTGCGCACCAGCACCCGCTGTGGCTCGCTCACGTCGGGATGCGCGACCCAGACGCCGCCCAGCGACGGACGCCCGTCCCAGAGCCCGGCCTCGGTGACCTGGAAGAGCTCGGGCGCCTCGACATCGCGGCCCGCACTGCCATCGGTTGCGGCCTGGGTGATCTCGGCCGGCTTGTCCTTGGGCTTGAGAAACGCCATGTCGGCCCCGTCCTCGCATCCCGCCAGCAGGCCGGCGGCCACGGCGACGACCGCCAGGCGCATGATCTGCGGTCCGACACTGCCCATTCGATCCATGTCCTGCTTCCTTGCCTGTCTGGAAGGTCGCTGCCGCGACCCGGTGCCGGTTGTCCGGTCATCCCGCCGGACCCGCCCGATCCCGCTTGGGTTGCACCATAGCCTGTGTGCCGGGTCAAGAAAAGTCCGCTGCGCGGCCCGGGCCGAAATCGCCCCAGATCGCACTTGCCTGACGCAGGGAGGATGCCTAAACCCGTCCCCCAGCGGGGAGGTGGCAGAGCGGTCGAATGCGGCGGTCTTGAAAACCGTTGGGCGTGCAAGCGCCCCCGGGGTTCGAATCCCCGTCTCCCCGCCATCACCGCTGTTGCGAACACGGACAGGCGCCCATAGCGGCGCGGAAATAGTCGTATCTTCAAAGGGCTTTGCCTCCCCCATGCGAACCTCCGA
>JAGRMU010000375.1:2048-3125 GCA_020441165.1 Sedimentitalea sp. | reverse complement strand
GGGATCACGACCGGCTATACCCGCGCGGCGGGGTTCAACCTGGTTGCCGCGGCCGGGCGCGGCAACGAGCGCATCGTCGCCACCGTCTTCGGCGGCACCTCGACCTCCGCGCGCAACGCGCGGGTGGCCGAGCTTCTCGATCTGGGCTTCCGCAAGGCGCCGTCGCGGGCGCCGCTGCGCAAGCCGGATCGCCCCCGCTATGTCGGCAATACCGGCATCTCGGGCACCGCGGTGGCCGAGGCCACCGACAGCGCCAGCGGAACGGCGCGCGGCGCGGCCGGCAAGACCGTCCGCGTCTCCGGCACGGTCCAGAAGAGCCCGCGGCCGCAGGCCCGCGAGATCGTCGTTGCTGCCGCCGCCCCGGTCGTCCCCGCCGCCGCGATCGCCGAGGTCGTCGCCCAGGCCGTCGCCGCAGACACCGCGCAGAGCCAGGCCGAGGAACGCGCCAAGGAGACCGCCGCGCAGGCCGAGGTGCTGGCCAGCATCGACGCCGCCGTCGCCTCGGCCGCACGCCCGCCGAAGATCCCCGAGGCGGTCAAGGAGATCCGCCAGGAGGCCGCCGCCGCGGCAACGCAGGACGAGGTGATTTCCAGCATCGATGCCGCCGTCGCCTCGGCGGCGCGCCCGCCGGTGATCCCCGAGCCGATCCAGGAGGCGCGCGCCGCCTCCGAGGATGACGCCATGCCCGATGCGGAAGCGGCGGAGATCGTGATGGCCTCGGCCGAGCCCGCCGCCCGCCCCGAGGCCCGGCCCACCGACCTGGTGCTGGCCGCCAGCGACGCCTCGATCAAGGCCGAGCCCGAGCGCGAGATCGTCACACGGCTCTCGACCTCGGGCGGCCAGCACTGGGGCATCAACGTCGGCCGCTACAACAGCCGCTACGAGGCCGAGAAGGTGCTGCTGCGCACCGCCCTGGCCGAGATGGCGACGCTGGACGGCTCGCTGCGCAAGGTGGTGCAGTCCAAGGGCGGGTTCGACGCCAATTTCCTCGGCATGACCCGCGAGACCGCCGATCTGGCCTGCCGCCGCCTGCAGGCGCGCAACGTCTCGTGCTTCATGGTCGGCCCGCCGTCCTGA
>JAGRMU010000375.1:0-1931 GCA_020441165.1 Sedimentitalea sp. | reverse complement strand
TCGTCCCATTCGTCCGACAGGATCCGGCGGCTGTCGCCCTCGGGATCGTCATACTGGTTCGTGCGCACCGTGTAGATGAAACCGACGAGCCCGAGCCCGCCGAGCACCAGCGAGATCGGGATCAGGTAGGCCAGGATACTCATCGCATCATCCTTTCAGCCGCAGCGCGTTCAGCGAGACGGTGATCGACGAGGTCGACATCGCCAGGGCCGCGATCAGCGGTGTTGCCAGCCCCGCCACCGCCAGCGGCACGGCAATCACGTTGTAGACGGTGGCGATGCGGAAATTCTCGCGGATCCGGCGCACCGCGCTCTTCGCGACCTGGCAGGCCTCGGCGATCGGGGTCAGGTCCCGGCCCAGAAGCACGATGTCCGAGGCGACCCGCGCGGCATCCAGCGCCGAGGCGGGAGAGATCGAGACATGCGCCGAGGCCAGTGCCGCGGTGTCGTTGAGCCCGTCACCGACCATAAGCACCCGCCTGCCCTGCGCCGAGAGATCGGCGATGCGCGCCGCCTTGTCCTCGGGCAGCGCCTCGGCCACCCAGCGCGCGATGCCCAGCCGCGCGGCCATCTCCTCGACCGCGCCGGCGGTGTCGCCCGAGATCAGCAGCACCTCCTTGCCCGCGGCCTTCAGCGCCGCGACCGCCTCGGCGGCGCCGGGGCGCAACGCGTCGGCGAAATGGAAGGCGCGCGGCGGCGCCCCGTCGCCGACCGACAGCCAGGCCGCGGTGCGCGCACCCTGCGCGGCGCCGACCCAGGCCGCCCGGCCGAGCCGCAGCCGCCGTCCCTGGAACCGCCCCTCGGTGCCGTAGCCGGGCACCTCGACGATGTCCGTCACCTCCGCCGGCTTGATCCCGGCGGCGCTGGCGGCGCGGGCCAGCGCCACCGACAGCGGATGCGACGAGGCCTGCGCCAGGGCCAGCGCAAGCGCCAGGTCGCGGCGTGGAAAATCGCCCAGGTTGGTCAGCTCGGGGGTGCCGGCGGTGAGGGTGCCGGTCTTGTCGAAGACCACCGTGTCGACCTCGGCCAGCCGCTCGAGGGCGGTGGCGTCCTTGATCAGCAGCCCGCGCCGGAACAGCCGACCCGAGGCCGCCGTGGTCACCGCCGGCACTGCCAGACCCAGCGCGCAGGGGCAGGTGATGATCAGCACCGCGGCGGCGATGTTCAGCGCCACCCGCAGATCGCCGGACCACAGGTACCAGCCCACGAAACTGAGACCGGCGAGGATATGCACCCCCGGCGCATAGAGCTTGGCCGCCTTGTCGGCGAGCGGGGTGTAGCGCGACCGCCCGCTCTCGGCGACGGCCACCAGATCGGCCATGCGGTGCAGCGAGGTGTCCCGCCCCACCGCGGTGGCGCGGATGGTCAGCGGGCCGGTCAGGTTGACCTCGCCGGCGCTGACCGCAAGGCCCGGCCCCGCGAAGACCGGCAGGGTCTCGCCGGTCAGCAGCGAGCGGTCGAGCTCGGACCTGCCGGCGGTGATCTCGCCATCGACCGGCATCCGCCCGCCCGGGCGCACCAGCACCAGATCGCCCACCGCGATGGCAGAAACCGGCACCTCCTCTTCCAGCGCCCCGTCGAGGCGGATCGCGCGCGGCACTTCCAGCGCCGCCAGCTCCTCGGCGGCCGAACGCGCGACGGCGCGGGCGCGGTGATCGAGAAAGCGCCCGGCAAGCAGGAAGAAGGTCAGCGTCAGCGCCGCGTCGAAATAGGCATGTTCCCCCGAGAGGCTGGTCTCCCAGAGCGAGGTGACCAGCGCCAGCACGATGGCCAGCACGATGGGCACGTCCATGTTCAGCCGCCCGGCGCGCAGCGCGCTCCAGGCGTTGCGGAAGAAGGGTTGCGCGCAGAAGGCGATGGCCGGCAGGGTGATCGCCGCCGAGATCCAGTGAAAGAGATCGCGCGTGGCGTCCGTCGCCCCGGACCAGACCG
>JAGRMU010000374.1:8128-8574 GCA_020441165.1 Sedimentitalea sp. | reverse complement strand
TTGTTGGCCGAGCGGATCAGCACCCGGTTGCCGGGCCTCACCCCCAGGTCCTCGACCAGCGCATGGGCCAGCCGGTTGGTCCAGTCCGACAGCTCCTTGTAGGTGCGCTGGCGGCCGTTGCCGATCAGCGCCGTGTGATCGCCGAAGCCCCTGGCGACCATGGCATCGGTCAGCTCGACCCCGGCATTGATGTGCTCGGGATAGTCGAACCCGTCCAGCAGGAAATCCGGCCACTGGTCCGGGGGCGGCAGCCCGTCGCGGGTGAAGGTGTCGGCATGTGCGCTGGGTCCCAGCATCGGTCAGCTCCCCTGAAATGCGGCCACGGCCTGGCGCGCGATCACCACGCGCTGCACGTCCGAGGCGCCCTCGTAGATGCGCAGGGCGCGGATCTCGCGATAGAGCCGCTCGACCGTCTCGCCCGCGCGCACCCCGTCGCCGCCATGCAG
>JAGRMU010000374.1:0-8083 GCA_020441165.1 Sedimentitalea sp. | reverse complement strand
GGCCATCGCCGCCTCGCGGGTGACGCGCGCGGCGCCCGAATCCTTGGCCCAGGCGGCGCGATAGACCAGCAGGGCGGCGGCATCCACCTCCAGCGCCATGTCGGCGATATGGCCCTGCACCATCTGCAGATCGAAGAGCGGCGCGCCCTGGATGCGCCGTGAGGTGACCCGCGCCAGCGCCTCGTCCAGCGCGCGCCGCGCAAACCCCAGCGCCGCGGCGGCGACGGTGGCGCGGAAGACGTCGAGCACCGACATGGCGATCCGGAAGCCCTGCCCCGAGGCGCCCAGCATGGCGCTGGCCGGGATCCGGCAATCGCTGAAGCGGAGCCGCGCCAGCGGATGCGGCGCGATGGTCTCCAGCCGTTCGGCGATCTCGAAGCCGGGCAGGCCAGCAGGCAGCACGAAGGCCGACAGCCCGCGCGCCCCCGGCCCGTCGCCGGTGCGCGCGAAGAGCGTGTAGACGTCGGCGATGCCGCCGTTCGAGATCCAGGTCTTCTCGCCGTTCAGCACATAATCGGCCCCGTCGCGGGTGGCCGTCATCGTGGAATTGGCGACGTCCGATCCCGATTGCGGCTCGGTCAGGGCGAAGGCCGAGATCGCCTTGCCGCTGCGGGTCAGCGGCAGCCATTCCGCCTGCTGCGCGGGCGTTCCGAAAAGCGAGATCGCCCCGGTCCCCAGCCCCTGCATGGCGAAGGCGAAATCGGCCAGCCCGTCATGGCGCGCCAGGGTCTCGCGGGTCAGGCAGAGGCTGCGCACGTCAAGGCTCTCGCCCGCCTCGGCGGCGCTGCGCTCCAGCCAGCCGGCCTCGCCGAGCGCAGCCACGAGCTTGCGGCAGGCGGCGTCGGTGTCGGCATGGTCGATGCCGTCCAGATGCGCCGCGGCCCAGCGGTCCAGCCCGTCCGCCAGGTCGCGATGGCGGTCCTCGAGGAAGGGCCAGTCCAGAAAGCTGCGGTCAGGCACGGCGCGCACCCTCCATCTTCCTCTTGCCAAAAAAACTCAAGGCCCCGCCCGCCATTCTCAATCCCCCTCGAAGACCGGCTTTTCCTTCGCGACGAAGGCGCGATAGGCGCGCTCGAAGTCGCGGGTCTGCATGCAAATCGCCTGCGCCTGCGCCTCGGCCTCGATTGCCTGGTCCAGACCCATGTTCCATTCCTGGTTCAACTGGGTCTTGGTGATCCCGTGCGCGAAGGTCGGCCCGGCCGCCAGCCGCCCGGCCAGCTTGCGCGCTTCGGCCTCCAGTTGATCGGGCGCGTGCAGCGCGTTCCAGAACCCCCAGGCCGCGCCCTCCTCGGCGCTCATCACGCGGCCGGTATAGAGCAGCTCGGCGGCGCGGCCCTGGCCGATGATCCGCGGCAGCATGGCGCAGGCGCCCATGTCGCACCCGGCCAGCCCGACGCGGGTGAAGAGGAAGGCGCATTTCGCCTCCGGGCTCGCCAACCGCAGGTCCGAGGCCATGGCGACGATGGCGCCGGCCCCCACGCAGACCCCGTCCACCGCCGCGACGATGGGCTTGCTGCAGCCGATCATCGCCTTGACCAGATCGCCAGTCATCCGGGTGAAGGCCAGAAGCTGCTTCATGTCCATCTCGACCAGCGGCCCGATGATGTCATGCACATCCCCGCCCGAACAGAAATTGCCGCCGTTCGAGGCGAAGACCACCACGTCGACGTCCTCGGCATAGACCAGCGCCCGGAACGTGTCGCGCAGCTCGGCATAGCTGTCGAAGGTCAACGGGTTCTTGCGGTCGGGACGGCTGAGCCGGATCGTGGCGATGCGCTCGGCGCAGTCCCAGCTGAAATGCTCGGGCTTCAGGTCAGCCAGCTTCGACATGCTTCTTCTCCTCCAGGCGCTTCAAGAGAGTACGGATCGTGTCCAGCTCGTGATGGTCGAGACCCGCGAAAAGCGCGTCGATCTCGGCCTCGTGGGCGGCGGCGACCTCGTCGAACCAGGCGCGCCCCTTGCCGGTCAGGCTGACCAGGACCACGCGGCGGTCCTCGTCGCTGGGCACGCGGCTCGCCAGCCCGTCCCGCTCCAGCCGGTCGACCACGGCGGTGGCATTTCCGTTCGAGACCAGCAGCATCTGGCTGAGCTCGCTCATCTTCATCGGCCCGCCCTTGCGGTAGAGCGCGGCGGCGACATCGAAGCGCGGCAGCGTGGTGTCGAAGCGCAGGCGCAGGAACTCGCGCAGGTGGTTTTCGGTGCCGCGGGTCAGCCGCAGCAGGCGGATCCAGGTGCGCAGGCGCCGGCGCGGCAGGGCGACGGCCTCGCTCATATCTCGCCGCCCGACAGCGACAGCGCGTGCCCGTTCACCGAGGCGGCCCCCGGCGAGGCGAGCCAGAGCACAGCGGCGGCGACCTCGCCTGGCGCTATCATCCGGCCCATCGGGTTGTTCGAGACGACCTTCGCCGTTGCCGCTTCCCGGTCCAGCCCGAACCGCGTCATCAACCCGGACACCGCGGCTTCGGCCATCTCGGTCTCGGTGAAGCCCGGACAGATCGCGTTGCAGGTGATCCCCTTGCGCGCGACCTCCTGGGCCAGCGAGCGTACCAAACCCAGCACCCCGTGCTTCGATGCGGCATAGGCCGCGACGTTGGCGCCGCCCTTCAGCGCCTGGGTCGAGGCGATGGCGATCAGCCGGCCACCGTCCTGCATGCCAGCAACGGCCGCGCGGAAGGTCAGGAAGGTGCCCGTCAGGTTCACCGCAAGGGTCCGGTTCCACAGCTCGAGATCGGTATCGACGACTTTCGCCGCCTTGCCCATGCCGGCATTGGCGACAACCACGTCGAAGGGGGTCTCGAACAGCGCCTGCACGGCGCCCTCGTCGGTCACGTCGGCCAGGGTCGCCGTCAGCCCATGCGCCGATGCGGCGTCTTCCAGCACGTCGGCGCGGCGCCCGGTGATCGTCACCGCATCGCCCGCCGCTGCGAATGCGCGCGCAATGGCGAGGCCAATACCGCTGCCGCCGCCCGTGACGAGAACCCGCCGGCCTGCCTGGGTCATACCCTGATCGCCTCCTGCGCGCGTTCCTGGAGCCGGAGCGCCTGGTCGCGCCCGTTGAGATAGGGATCGGGCCATTTCGTCGCCGTGTCACCGAGGGCCACCGCCGCATGCAGCGTCCAGTAGGGATCGGCCAGATGCGGGCGCGCCAGGCACACGAGGTCGGCCCGGCCGGCCATCAGGATCGAGTTGACGTGGTCGGTCTCGTAGATGTTGCCCACCGCCATGGTCGGCATGTCCAGCTCGTTGCGGATGCGGTTCGAGAACGGGGTCTGGAACATCCGGCCATAGACCGGCCGGGCCTCGGTGCTGGTCTGACCGGCCGAGACGTCGATGATGTCGGCGCCGGCATCCCGGAACATCCGCGCGATCTCGACCGCCTCCTCGGGGGTCACGCCGTCCTCGCCGACCCAGTCGTTGGCCGAGATCCGCACCGACATCGGCTTGCCCTCGGGCCAGGCCGCGCGCATCGCCGCCATCACCTCCAGCGGATAGCGCATCCGGTTCTGCAGGCTGCCGCCATAGGCGTCGCCGCGCCGGTTGCTGAGCGGCGAGATGAAGGACGAGATCAGGTAGCCGTGCGCGGCATGCAGCTCGACCATGTCGAACCCGGCCCGTGCCGCCATTTCGGTCGCCGCCACGAACTGGTCGCGCACCGCGTCCATGTCGGCGCGGGTCATCTCGCGCGGGGCGGGGTTGCGCTCGGACCAGGGGATCGGCGAGGGCGCGATGGTTTCCCAGTTGCCGCTGGCCAGCGGCGTGTCCATCTCCTCCCAGCCCAGCTGGGTCGAGCCCTTGCGCCCCGAATGCCCGACCTGCGCGCAGATCCTGGCCTCGGTCTCGGCATGGACGAAATCCACCAGCCGCGTCCAGGCCGCCTCGTGCTCGGGCGCATAGAATCCCGGGCAGCCCGGGGTGATCCGCCCCTCGGGGCTGACGCAGGTCATCTCGGTATAGACCAGACCGGCGCCGCCCTTGGCGCGCTCGGCGTAATGCACGAAATGCCAGTCGGTCGGGCAGCCATCCACGGCCTTGTACTGCGCCATGGGCGAGACCACCACGCGGTTCACCAGGTCCATGTCGCGCAGCCGGAAGGGCGCGAACATCGGCGCGCGCACCGGCGCATCTTCGGGCACTCCGGCGCGAGTCTGGAACCAGCGCTCGGCGGTCTTCACCCATTCGGGATCGCGCAGGCGCAGGTTCTCGTGGCTGATCCGCTGCGAGCGGGTCAGCAGGTTGTAGGTGAACTGGATCGGCTCCTGGTCGAGATAGCGCTCGACCTCCTCGAACCACTCCAGTGAGTTGCGCGCCGCCGATTGCAGGCGCAGCACTTCCAGCCGCCGCTCGGCCTGGTAGCGCTCGAAGGCCTGCTCCAGGGTCGGCTCGCTATGCAGGTAGTTGGCAAGGGCAATGGCGCTGTCGAAGGCCAGGCGCGAGCCCGAACCGATCGAGAAATGCCCGGTGGCGGCGGCATCGCCCATCAGCACCACGTTCTCGTGATACCACCTGTCGCAGATCACCCGCGGAAAGTTCATCCAGACCGCCGAGCCGCGCAGATGCGCCGCGTTGGACATCAGATCGTGCCCGCCAAGGTGCTTCTCGAAGACCTTGCGGCAGGTCTCGACGGTCTCTTCCTTGGTCATGTCCCGGAAGCCCCAGGCATCCCAGGTCGGCTGCAGGCATTCGACGATGAAGGTCGCGGTGTCGTCGTCGAACTGGTAGACATGCGCCCACATCCAGCCATGCTCGGTCTTCTCGAAGATGAAGGTGAAGGCGTCGTCGAACTTCTGGTGGGTGCCCAGCCAGATGAACTTGCACAGGCGCATGTCGATGTCGGGCTGGAACACCTCCTCGTATTCCTTGCGCACCAGCGAGTTGATCCCGTCGGTCGCCACCACCAGGTCATACGCGCGGCGGTATTCCTCGGCCGAGCGGAACTCGGTCTCGAACTGCAGATCGACGCCCAGCTCGCGGGCGCGCTCCTGCAGCAGGATCAGCATCTGCTTGCGGCCGATCCCGGCGAAGCCGTGCCCGCCCGAGACGGTGCGCACGCCGTTGTGCTCGACCGCGATATCGTCCCAATAGGCGAAATGATCGCGGATCGCCTGGGTGCTCTTGGGGTCGTTCTCCTGCATCTGCTCAAGCGCGTCGTCCGACAGCACCACGCCCCAGCCGAAGGTGTCGTTGGCGCGGTTGCGCTCGAGCACGGTCACCTGGTGCGAGGGGTCGCGCAGCTTCATGCTGATGGCGAAGTAGAGGCCGGCGGGTCCGCCCCCCAGGCAGATGACCTTCATGCTGTTCTCCCCGATCGGATCGCGCGCTTGTCCGCGCGTCGTTGGCCGGAACCCTAGGCGAGTCGCGATTCTATTTCAAGCTTGAAGCTTCAATCTTGAAGTTATGGTGGGAGCGGGATATCCAGATGCCGACAGGGGGAGGAAACGATGCTTAGGCATAAGGCATCAACTAGGCGACCGATGCCGGACCGGCGGTGCACGCGGCCGCGCGCGGTGCTTCTCCAGCCGTTTCACGTGTCGACGGCGGCCGGTCGCGGCGACAGCGCCCGTCATCCGAGAACCTCGGCCGCGCGGAGCACGGACCGATGATCGGCGCCAGCGGCATCGACTGGGAGGACGCCTTTGCCAACGCTACCTATATCGCGGACGGGGCCGGCTATCCCGCGCTCTGGGCCGCGCGCGCGGCGCGGTTCCGGGACGGGGCGCGGCAGGCGCGGATCGATCTGGCCTATGGCGCCGTCCCCCGCGAGCGGTTCGACCTCTTCCTTCCCGAGAACACCCCGAAAGGCCTGGCGGTGTTCGTGCACGGCGGATTCTGGCAGGCCTTCGACAAGTCCTCCTGGTCGCATCTGGCCGGCGGCGCGCTGAACGCCGGCTGGGCCGTCGCCCTGCCCAGCTACACCCTCGCGCCCGAGGCGACGCTGCCCGAGATGACGCAGCAGATCGCCCGGGCCGTCGCGGCGGCGGCCGACATGGTGTCCGGCCCGCTGCGCCTTGCGGGCCATTCGGCGGGCGGCCATCTCGTCACCCGGATGATCTGCGATGACGCGCCGCTTGCCCCGGATGTCCTGGAGCGCATCGAACATGTGCTGTCGATCAGCGGCTTGCACGACCTGCGCCCGCTCCGGCTCCATTCGATGAACCGGAACCTGCGCCTCACCGAGGCCAGCGCCGCCGCGGAAAGCGCCGCGCTGCACGCTCCGCTGGGTTCGGCGCGCGTGACCGCCTGGGTCGGCAGCCTCGAGCGGCCCGAGTTCCTGCGGCAATCGGCTCTTCTGGCCGAGCGCTGGCGCGACACCGGCGCTCGGGCGCGGCTGGTAGTCGCGCCCGAGCGGCACCATTTCGACGTCATCGACGGGCTGGCCGAGGCGTCGAGTCCGCTCACCCGGGCGCTTCTGGACGGCGCCGCCTGACGCGACCCCTCGGGTTCGCCGCGCGACCGCCCTCGCGGCGGGTCGGCCCGTTTTCGCCACCTTTCCGCTCCATTTCCGCCCGCATTGCCGCGTATGGCTCGCAGAGGGTTCGGCCGTTCCCCGGAGCGGCGGGGCCCGGGACGTCGAAAACAGTGATGCAGACCAGCGCCAAAGCCCTCTGCCGCCCGGCAAGGGATCCGCCGCCGCGCCAGGTCTGCCGAGGCAAGAGTGGTCAGAGACATGCCAGATCCCGCACCGAAACCGCCCGCCGAGGACGTGCTCTCGTCGATCCGCCGGCTGGTCAGCGAAAACATCCCCGATCGTCCGCGCGGTGCCTGCTCGACGCTGTCGCGCGGACCGGGTCCGCGCCCCGTGGCGCCCGCGAATGGCACAGCCCAGGAGCGAGCGCAGACCGGCGCGCCGCGGCTGGTCCTGTCGCCGGCGCAGCGGATCGAGACCCGCCCGAACGCCTCCGAGGCGCCGATGCCGGCCGACACCGAACAGGCGCTGCGCAGCGCCGCCGTCGTCAGCCTGCGCCGTGAGACTGTCGCGCCGCAAGACCGGAGGTCCGATCCGCCGCCGGAAACGCAGAACCCGTCCGCCGAGGATCGCTCACCAAGGGGCAAGCCCGAGGCCGACCCGGCCGAGCCTGCCGGTGCGTCGTCTCCCGATCCCTCGCCGCAGTCCGCGCAGCTGGTGGAGGCGCATAACAGCAATGGCCACCCGCGCGACGGCGGGCTTGGCCAAAGCCTGGCGGGCGACATCTTCCTGGGCCGTTTCAGCGGCGATCCGAAGCCGCCGACCGCGCCAGAACTGAATGGGCATGACGCGACCCCGCGCGAGGGGTCGGAGACCGCGGTTCCAATGCCGGAAACCGGCAAGAGCCTCGAAGCGCTGGAGGCCGAACTGCTCGCCACGCTCGACCCCTGGGGCTCGGTCCAGTATCCCAAACCGCTTCCGGAGCGGCTGGTCCAGCCGGCGCCGGTCGGGCGCGACGCGGAGTCCGAGGACGAGCATGGCGACAGCGGCGCGCCCGCGCTGTCCGACAACGCTGCCGGGACAGCGGATTCGGGACCGGAAGAAGACGCGCAAGACACGGACGCGCTGAGCGTCTTGGTCGAAACGGAAGACCCTGCTCGCGCAGAAGAAAAGGGGCCGGCGGTCCCGGAAGCAGGAGCCTCGGTCGAGAACGAGGAGGAGGGCGAGGACGAGGGCAACAAGGAGGACGAGGATATCCTGCGGGCCGCCGCCGTCACCGCTCCGTCGCCCGCCGACGAAGGTGCCGAGGCGCCTGAAAGTCCCGACCATGCGACGGAAGATTCGGACGGCGCGATCGACGCCGCGGGTGCGGAAGTTGCGGCGGAGGACGCACCGAATCCCCTCGGCGCAATCTCTCCCGACTGCGCCACCTCTGAGCCCCCCGCCGCAGCGGACGCCGACGCGCGCGCGATCCTGACCGCCGGCGATCCGCCGGTCGATGTGGCCAGCCTTCGCGAGCTTGTCGCCGAGATCGTGCACCAGGAGCTGCAGGGCGCGCTGGGGGATAGGATCACCCGCAACGTGCGCCAGCTGGTGCGCCGCGAGATCCGGCGCGCCCTGACCCTGCAGCAGCTCGAGTGACCCGGCGCGGGCGGCCCGAAACCGCCCGCGCGGACACCC
>JAGRMU010000373.1 GCA_020441165.1 Sedimentitalea sp. | reverse complement strand
CCGATTAGACGCAACGTGCTCTAGGGCCGCGGCGTGGGCCAAGGGCAGCGCGCGGCGCGCGGAAATCACGCCTTCGGCGTGATGCCTCCGGCGGGAGTATTTGTGGCAAGAGGAAGCGGTAGGGCGGTCGCGTGACGATGCCGCGGGACCGGTCAGGCGGCAGGATAGAGCGACTCGTAGATCGGGCTGAGGGTCTGGTCCTCGAAGAGCGACGACACCGACGTGCCGTTCCAGATGTTCAGGATCGCCTGCGCGAAGACCGGCGCGGTCGGCACGACGCGGATGTTGGGCGCGGATTTCACCGCGTCGCTGGGCTGGATCGTGTCGGTCAGCACCAGCGACTTCATCACCGACTTGGCTACCCGCTCGACCGCCGGGCCGCTCATCACCCCGTGGGTGATGTAGGAATGGACCTCGGTGGCGCCGTTCTCGAGCAGCACCTCGGCCGCCTTGCAGAGCGTGCCGGCGGTGTCGCACATGTCGTCCACGATCAGGCAGATCTTGCCCTCGACGCTGCCGATCACCGTCATCTCGGCCACTTCGCCGGCCTTTTCGCGGCGCTTGTCGACGATGGCCAGCGGCGAGTTGATCCGCTTGGCCAGCTCGCGGGCGCGGGCGACGCCGCCGACATCGGGCGAGACCACCATCAGCTCGCCCATCCGGTCACGGAACTGGGTGCGGATGTCCAGCGCGAAGATCGGCGAGGCATAGAGGTTGTCGACCGGGATGTCGAAGAAGCCCTGGATCTGCGCGGCGTGCAGGTCCATGGTCAGCACCCGCTCGATGCCGGTGCCGACCAGCATGTTGGCGACCAGTTTGGCCGAGATCGGGGTGCGCGCCTTGGTGCGGCGGTCCTGGCGGGCATAGCCGAAATAGGGGATCACTGCGGTCACCCGCTGGGCGCTGGACCGGCGCAGGGCGTCGGCGATGATCAGCAGTTCCATCAGGTTGTCATTGGCCGGGTTCGAGGTCGGCTGGATGATGAACATGTCCTCGCCGCGCACGTTCTCGAAGACCTCGACGAAGATCTCGCCGTCGTTGAACCGCTCGACCCGCGCGTCCACCAGGCCGGTGTGGATGCCGCGATGCATGGTCATCCGCCGGGTGATCGCCTGGGCCAGCGGCAGGTTGGCATTGCCCGAGATCAGCTTGGGTTCGGTGAGCGTCGGCATGGCGGTGATCCCCGGCGGCATGGGTTGTGACAGATTCGTGATGTTGACACCGCTTAGCATGGCCTTACCGTCTCGCAAAGAACGCGGGCGGGAGAAAACGACCATGGCCGACATCGACTACTTCTTTGCGACGATCTCGCCCTATACCTACCTCGCGGGCACGCGGATGGAGGAGATCGCCGCGCGCCACGGCGCCAGCATCGACTACAAGCCGGTGGACATCCTGGCGCTGTTCGGGCGCACTGGGGGCATCCCGCCCAAGGACCGGCACATCTCGCGGCAGGAATACCGGCTGCAGGACGTTGTGCGGCAGGCGCGCACCCTCGGGATGCCGTTCAACCTCAAGCCGGCCCACTGGCCGACCAACATCGCGCCCTCCTCCTACGCGATCATCGCGGCGCAGGCGGCGGGCGGCGGCGATCTGGGCAAGCTGGTCCATGCCTTCACCCGGTCCTGCTGGGCCGACGAGAAGAACATCGCCGAGGACGAGGTGATCCGGGACTGCCTGGCGGAGGCCGGGTTCGACCCGGCGCTGGCGGACTCCGGGCTGCTGCAGGGGGCCGAGACCTATGCCGCCAATCTCGAGGAGGCGGTGGCGCGCGGCGTCTTCGGTGCGCCCTTCTACATCACCCGCGACGATCAGCGTTTCTGGGGGCAGGACCGGCTGGCCGATCTCGACCGGCACCTGGGCGACCTGGCGGCATGAAGGACGCGCACGGCCCCGCGCAGAAGATCGCCACCCGGCATTTCGGACAGGGGCCCCGGCGGGTGCTCGCCCTGCATTGCACCATCGCCCATGCCGGCGCTTGGCGGGGATTGGCGGGGCTGCTGAAGGACGAGGCGCGGGTCCTGGCGCCCGACATGCTCTCGCACGGGCGCAGCCCGGACTGGGACGGGCAGGGGGATTTCCAGGATCGCGAGGTCGAGGCGGTGGCGCCGCTGCTGACCGAGCCGATGGACCTGATCGGCCATTCCTTCGGTGCCACCATCGCCTTGCGCCTGGCGGTGGAGCATCCCGATCTGGTGCGGAGCCTGGCGCTGATCGAGCCGGTGTTCCTGGCGGTCGCGAAGCAGGACGCCCCGGAATTGGTCGCGGCGCATGACCGCGAGGCGGCTCCGATCTGGGAAGCGTACGAGGCGGGCGACCACGCCCTTGCCGCGCGGCTGTTCAACCGGATGTGGAGCAGCGGCCCGCGCTGGCCCGACCTGCCGGAGGCGACGCGCGCCGCCATGACCCGCGGCATCCGGGTGGTGCCGGCTTGCGATGCGTCGGTGTTTCAGGACAAGGCCGGGCTGCTGCGGCCCGGCGTTCTGGACGCGGCGGCGATGCCGGTGCTGCTGCTGCGCGGCAGCCTGACCCAGCCGGTCATCGCGGCGGTGAACGAGGGGCTGGCGCGGCGCCTGCCCGATGCAAGGTCCGAGGTGATCGAGGGGGCCGGGCACATGCTGCCGATCTCGCATCCCGAGGCAACCGCCGCCGCGATCCGCAGGCTCTGGGCGCGCGGTGCCGTCTGAGGGTGCGCGGGGTTACCCCTGGGCGACCAGGGACACGAAGCGGTCGATCTGGTCCTCGGTCACCGACCAGTCGCATACCAGCCGCGCGGTGAGCGGCGCATCGGGATCCGTTCCCTCCAGCTGCCCTTCCCAGACGTAGTATTTCGCGCCCGCCTCGTGCAACCGCTGGTGGGCGCGTCTCGGGAACGCGGCGAAGATCATGTTGGCCTCGGGCGCGTGCACGAACTCCGCCCCGGCACGGGCCAGCCCGTCCGCGAGTCGCGCGCAGTTGGCATTGGCCCGACGCGCGGACGTCAGCCACACGTCATCGCGCAGATAGGCAGCCATCTGCGCCGAGAGATACCGGTGCTTGGAGAAGAGGTGCGCGCCGCGCTTGCGCCGCAGCTCGAACTCCCAGGATGTCGCCGGATCGAAGAAGATCACCGCCTCGACCCCCATCAGCCCGTTCTTGGTGCCGCCGAAGGAGAGGGCGTCGACGCCCAGCTTCCAGGTCATTTCGGCCGGGGTGCAGCCGAGACGCACCAGCGCGTTGGCGAAGCGCGCGCCGTCCATGTGTACCGGCAACCCGTGCGCTTTCGCTACCCGGGCCAAGGCGGCCAGATTGTCAAGCGTGTAGACCCCGCCGCGCTCGGTCGCCTGGGTGATCGACACCGGGCCGCGCTGGGGCCCGTGCACGCCGCGGGTCTCCTCGCGGGCGATGGCTGCGGCCAGCGCGTCGGGGGTCATCTTGTCGCCGCCGGGCACCAGGGTCAGCTTGGCGCCGCCAGTATAGAACTCCGGCGCGTTGCACTCGTCCTCGTGGATATGCGCGACCGGCGCGCAGAACACCGTCTGGAAGGGATTGCAGAGCGTCGCCAGCGCCAGCGCATTGGCCGCGGTGCCGGTGGCGACCAGATGGACCGCCGCCTCGGGCGCCTCGAAGACCGCACGCAGCCGTTCGCGCACCTCGTCCATCAGCGCGTCGGCCCCGTAGGGCATGGCATGGCCCTCGTTGGCCTCGGCCAGCAGCGCCATCACCTGCGGGTGCACGGGCCCGCCATTGTCGGAGGCAAAGAACATCAGATCGGCTCCTCGATGATATGGTCTTCCCAGTCCTCTTCCGGGATCTCGAACTCGGGCAGCGTGCGGCCGCGCATCGACACGCCGGCATGATGCACGCTGTCCGGATTGCCCGAGATCAGCGGGTGCCAGTCGTAAAGCGGCCGCCCCTCCCAGACCAGGCGATAGGCGCAGGTCTCGGGGATCCAGCCGAGGTGGCTCTCCAGAGTGTCGGGGCGCAGCACGATGCATTCGGGCACGAACTGGTGCCGGATGTCGTATTGCGCGCAGCGGCAGCTGTCGTCGTCGAAGAGCCGGCAGGCGACGCAGGTCAGGGCGATCTTGCCCGTGTCCTCGTCCTCGAGCTTGTTCAGGCAGCACTTGCCGCAACCGTCGCAGAGCGCCTCCCACTCGCGGCGCGAGAGCTTCGCCAGCGGCTTGCGCTCCCAGAAACGCCGGGGCAGGCCGCTGCGGTCGATGGGATCGCTCACAGGGCGTCCAGGATGCGCCGGGCGCGGGCGCAGTCGTCCGCCATCTGCGCGGTCAGCGCGTCCAGATCGTCGAACCGGGCCTCGGGGCGCAGATAGTCGACCAGACCCACGGACAGGGTCGTGCCGTAGAGATCGCCGGAGAAGTCGAAGATATGGGTTTCGAGGTTCGGACGCGCGCCGCCGAACATCGGCCGCACCCCCAGCGAGGCGGCGCCGTGATAGCTGCCGGAATGGGGCCCGTCCAGCACGTCGACCAGCACCGCGTAGACCCCGAAGGCCGG
>JAGRMU010000058.1:6461-7087 GCA_020441165.1 Sedimentitalea sp. | reverse complement strand
GACCAGCTTCTTCATGTCGCCGTCGCGCAGCGCCTCGAGCGCCGCGGGATCGGCGGCGCCGGCGGCGTTTGCACCGCAGGCGAGGGCCGTATAAAGGGTCAGCAGTCGCAGCAGGCGCATGTTTCTTCTCCCGGGGGCACCATGGCAGATCGAACCTCGAACCAGATGTGGGGCGGCCGCTTCGCCGCCGGGCCGGACGCGATCATGGAGGCGATCAACGCCTCGATCGGCTTCGACAGGCGGATGGCGGCGCAGGACATCGCCGGCTCCAGGGCCCATGCGGCGATGCTGGCCGCGACAGGCGTGATCAGCGATAGCGACGCGCAGGCGATCAGGGAAGGGCTGCTCACGGTCTTGTCAGAGATCGAGGCCGGCACCTTCGGTTTCTCGACGGCGCTGGAAGACATCCACATGAATGTCGAGGCGCGGCTGAAGGAGATCATCGGCGAGCCGGCCGGGCGGCTGCATACCGGGCGCAGCCGCAACGACCAGGTGGCGACGGATTTCAAGCTCTGGGTGCGCGACCAGCTGGACGCGGCCGAGGCGGGGATCGTGGCGCTGCTGCGGGCGCTTCTGGGCCAGGCCGAGGCCGGGGCCGACTGGGTGATGCCGGGCTTCACCCACCT
>JAGRMU010000058.1:0-6419 GCA_020441165.1 Sedimentitalea sp. | reverse complement strand
TGGCCTATGTCGAGATGTTCGGCCGGGACCTCGGCCGGGTGCGCGACGCCCGCGCCCGGATGAACGAATCGCCCCTCGGGGCGGCGGCGCTGGCGGGTACCTCGTTTCCCATCGACCGCGAGATGACCTCCCGCGAGCTGGGCTTCGACCGGCCGGCGGCGAATTCGCTCGACGCCGTCAGCGACCGCGATTTCGCGCTGGAATTCCTCTCGGTGGCCTCGATCTGCGCCATGCACCTGTCGCGCATGGCCGAGGAGCTGGTGATCTGGTCCTCGGCGCAGTTCCGCTTCGTGACCCTCTCGGACCGCTTCTCGACCGGCTCGAGCATCATGCCGCAGAAGAAGAACCCCGACGCGGCCGAGCTGATCCGCGCCAAGATCGGGCGCATCTTCGGGGCCAATACCGCGCTGATGATGGTGATGAAGGGGCTGCCCTTGGCCTATTCCAAGGACATGCAGGAGGACAAGGAACAGGTCTTCGACGCTGCCGACAACTGGATGCTGGCGCTGGCGGCGATGGAGGGGATGGTGCGCGACATGACCGCCAACCGCGCCGCCCTGGCCGCCGCGGCGGGCGCGGGGTTCTCGACCGCCACCGACCTGGCCGACTGGCTGGTGCGGGTGCTGGGCCTGCCGTTCCGCGAGGCCCATCACGTCACCGGCGCGCTGGTGGCGCTGGCCGAGAAGACGGGCTGCGATCTACCGGACCTGGATCTGACGGACATGCAGGGCGTTCACCCCGGCATCACCGGGGATGTTTTCGGTGTGCTCGGGGTGGAAAACTCGGTAAACTCGCGCCTGTCCTATGGGGGAACGGCGCCGGCGCAGGTCCGCGCCCAGATCGCCCGGTGGAAAGAGGAGCTGTCGTGAGATACCTGATGCTTTGCCTCGCGCTGGTGACGCTGGCCGGCTGCGGCGCCGACGGTGCGCCGGAGCGCCCCGACCCCAAGCAGGAGGCGTCCGGCCCCGGCATCCGGGTGAGCGGCTCGGGCGGGTTCGGGGTGGCGGTGTCGAACGGGGGGTCGGGCTCTTCCGTGCGGCGGCCGGCCTACTGATCGCGTGCTGCGGGTCGGTCTTTCGCGGTGGCGGCGCTCGCTACCTCGCGTGTTGGTCTGGAGATCTGGGAAAGAATGCGCAACCTCATGCTTGTCGCCGGTCTGTGCCTGTCCGGATGCGGTGCGGACACCCAGCCGGTGCAACCGGCGGTGACCCTCGGCGTCGGTGTCGGCGCCAGCGGGGTGAACACATATGGCGGTGTCGGCCTGTCTCAGGGGCCGGTCTCGGTCTTTTTCGGGTTCTGACGCATGTCGCCGCTGCGGATGATCTATCTGGCGCTGGCGATCTGGGGCGCGGTGCATCCGATGGCCTATTTCCTCCAGTGGTTCGCAGCGAACGGTGTCGATCTTGCGGGGATGGTGGACGCCTGGCACGCCAATCCCGCCACCAGCGGGCTGGTCTGGGACCTGACCATCGCCGCCATCGCGCTGACCGTCTTCGTGATCGCCGAGGTGGCGGTGCGGCGCAACTGGATCGCGCTGGTGGCGATCCCCGCGACCTTCCTGATCGGGGTCAGCTGCGGGTTGCCGCTCTATCTCTTCCTGCGCACCCGCCCGGTCGGCTGAGCCGCCCCGCCGCGCGAATTGCAATTCACCCGCGCATCGGAATGCGCTAAGTGCGCGGCATGGATCATTTTCTCTATCGCGGCGGCATCCTGCATGCCGAGGACGTGCCGGTGCCCGAGATCGCGGCGGCGGTCGGCACCCCGTTCTATGTCTACTCCACCGCCACGCTGCTGCGCCACTATCGCCTCTTCGACGAGGCGCTGGAGGGGCTCGATCACCTCGTCTGCTACGCGGTGAAGGCAGCCAGCAACCAGGCGATCCTGCGAACCCTCGGGCAAGCCGGGGCGGGGATGGACGTGGTCTCTGTCGGCGAATACCTGCGGGCGCGGGCGGCCGGGGTGCCGGGGGAGCGCATCGTCTTCTCGGGCGTCGGCAAGACCGCCGCCGAGATCCGCACCGCGCTGGAGGGCGGGGTGCGCCAGTTCAACGTCGAGTCCGAGCCCGAGCTGCAGGTGCTGAGCGCGGTGGCGCAGGAGCTGGGCAAGGTCGCGCCGATCGCGATCCGCATCAACCCGGACGTCGACGCGCGCACTCATGCCAAGATCGCCACCGGCANNAGTCCGAGAACAAGTTCGGCATCCCCATCGCGCGCGCCCGCGAGGTCTATGCGCTGGCCGCGCGCCTGCCGGGGGTCGAGGTGGTCGGCATCGACGTGCATATCGGCAGCCAGCTGACCGACCTGGAGCCTTTCGAGCAGGCCTATCGCAAGGTCGCCGAGCTGACCGAGGTCCTGCGCGCCGACGGCCATGCCATCCGCCGTCTGGACCTCGGCGGCGGGCTGGGCATTCCCTATACGCGCTCGAACGTGGCGCCCCCCCTGCCGCTGGACTACGGCGCGATGATCAAGCGCACGCTGGGGCATCTGGGCTGCGAGATCGAGATCGAGCCGGGGCGGCTGATCGTCGGCAATGCCGGGATCCTGGTCGCCGCGGTGATCTATCTCAAGTCCGGCGAGGGGCGCGACTTCCTGATCGTCGATGCGGCGATGAACGATCTCATTCGCCCCGCCATGTACGAGGCGCATCACGACATCGTTCCGGTTCTCGAGCCGGCGCCCGGCACCGATGCGCGCCCCTTCGATATCGTCGGCCCGGTCTGCGAGACCGGCGACACCTTCGCGCGCCAGCGCGAGCTGCCGCCGCTTGGGTCCGGCGATCTCATCGCGTTTCGCAGCGCCGGGGCCTATGGGGCGGTGATGGCCAGCGAATACAACTCGCGCCCGCTGATCCCCGAGGTTCTGGTGACCGGGGATCAATTCGCGGTCATCCGCCCGCGTCCGACCTTTGACGAAATGATAAATCGCGATACCATCCCGGCGTGGCTCTGACGCGATCCTGTGTTTGGGCCCGCCGGAGAGCTTGATGGCAGACCCCTCGGCCCCCGTCCTTCGCAAGCTGCGCTGGCCGCTGCTTCTGACCCGCGCCGGGCTGCTGGCCGAGCGCGTGCTGCGCGCCTTCTGGCCGCTGATCTCGGTGCTGCTGGCCGGCCTCGCCCTGGCCATGCTGGGGGTGCAGGACCACGCCCCGGTCGAACTGGTCTGGGGCGGCGGCGTGCTGCTGGCGCTTGCGCTGCTGGGCTTTCTCGGGCTCGGGCTGCGGCGGTTCCGCTGGCCGCGCCGGTCAGAGGCGCTGGCCCGGCTCGACGCCAGCCTGCCGGGGCGGCCGATCCAGGCGCTGCTGGACGCGCAGGCGATCGGCGCCGGGGATGTCGGCTCGGCGGCGGTCTGGCAGGCGCACCAGATGCGCATGGCGGCCCGCGCCGGCACTGCCCGCGCCGCGCCCCCCGATCTGCGCATTGCCCGGCTCGATCCCTTCGCGCTGCGCTACGTGGCCCTCTTGGCCTTCCTGGTCGCGCTGATCTTCGGATCGGTCTCGCGGATCGGCTCGATCGCCGAGATGGGCCCGGGCGGCGGCGCCGCGGCGTTGGCGGGCGGGCCGGCCTGGGAGGGCTGGGTCGAACCGCCGCGCTATACCGGGCGGCCGGCGCTCTACCTCAACGACATCGACGCGCCGGGGCTGGACGTGCCCGTCGGCAGCCGCATCACCCTGCGCTTTTACGGTGAGATCGGAGCGCTGACCCTCTCCGAGACCGTGTCGGGGCGCACCGGCGAGCTGCCCCCGGCCTCGGATCCCGCGCAGGATTTCACCGTCGCCCAGTCCGGCGCGCTGCGCATCGAGGGCCCCGGCGGGCGCAGCTGGACGGTGACGGTCCAGCCCGACGCGCCGCCCCGCGTCGCCCTCGCCGGACCGGCCGAGGCCGAGGCGATGGGCCAGATGGCGCTGCCCTTCGCCGCCGGTGACGACTATGGCGTGGTGGCGGGCAGCGCGGTGATCGCGCTCGATCTGGGTGCGGTCGACCGGCGCCACGGGCTGCGCGTCGATCCCGAGCCGCGCGAGCCGGTGACCGTGGCCCTGCCGATGCCGATCGCCGGCGACCGCAGCGATTTCACCGAGACGCTGATCGAGGATTTCTCGCAGCACCCCTGGGCCAACCTGCCGGTCACGGTCCGCCTCTCGGTAGAGGATGCGGCCGAGCAGAGCGGGGCCGCCGAGCCGCTCTTTGCGCCGCTGCCCGGGCGCCGGTTCTTCGATCCGATGGCGGCGGCGGTGATCGAGCAGCGCCGAGACCTGCTCTGGTCGCGGCAGAACGCGCCGCGCGTCGCGCAGATCCTGCGCGCGGTCTCGCACCGCCCCGACGAGGTGTTCCGCTCCGAGACCGCCTATCTGCGGCTGCGGGTGATCCTGCGCCGGCTCGAGCGGCTCTCCGAGCATGGGCTGTCGTCCGAGCACCAGGCCGAAATTGCCGAGGCGCTGTGGGATCTGGCGGTGCTGCTCGAGGAGGGCGATCTGGGCGATGCGCTGGAGCGGCTGCGGCGCGCCCAGGACCGGCTGAGCGAGGCGATGAAGAACGGCGCCAGCGACCAGGAGATCGCCGAGCTGATGCAGGAATTGCGCGACGCCACCGACAATTACCTGCGCCAGCTGTCGCGCCTGGCCGAACAGGGCGACCCGGAGGGGATGCAACCTTCGGAGGGTGACATGCAGATGACCCAGGACGACCTGCAGCGGATGATGGACCGGATCCAGGAGCTGATGGAGCAGGGCCGGATGGCCGAGGCCCAGCAGGCGCTGGAGGAATTGCAGCGGCTGATGGAAAACATGCGCGTCACCCAGGGCCAGCCGGGCCAGGGCGGCCAGTCCGAGGGTCAGCAGGCGATGGAAGGTCTGGCCGAGACGCTGCGCGAACAGCAGGGGCTGAGCGACCAGGCCTTCCGCGACCTGCAGGAACAGTTCGATCCCGGCGCCCAGGCGGGGGACAGCCAGCAGAACGAGGGCCGCAATGGCGGCCAGGGGCGCGGACAGAGCCACGAGGGCCAGGCCGGGCGCGGCCAGGGCGCGGGCGATCCGCCCTCCGGCGCGGACGGACGCGAGCCGGGCGAAGGACTGGAGGGCTCGCTGGCGGACCGCCAGCAAGCGCTGCGCGAGGAGCTTGGCCGCCAGCAGGGCCGGCTGCCCGGTGCCGGCACGCCCGAGGGCGATGCGGCGCGCGATGCGCTGGACCGCGCGGGCCGGGCCATGGACGGTGCCGAGGACGCGCTGCGCCAGGACGATTATGCCGAGGCGATCGACCAGCAGTCCGAAGCGATGGAGGCGCTGCGCGAGGGCATGCGCGCACTCGGCGAGGCGATGCAGGAAACCCAGCAGGGGCAGGGCACCAGCGACGGGGATGCCCAGGCGCAGACCCGCGATCCGCTGGGCCGCAGACCCGGCACCAACGGATCGATCGGCACCGACGATCAGCTGCTGCAGGGCGAGGACGTCTATCGCCGGGCGCGCGAATTGCTGGACGAGATCCGGCGCCGGTCGGGCGACGGCGCGCGCCCGGAACTCGAACGGGACTATCTCCAAAGGCTGCTGGACCGGTTCTGACCGGGTGGCGTGCCGGGCGTTTTGGGAACGCTCAACCCTGCGCGCCATAGGCGCGAGGGTGGCAGGTCAAGACGGTCGATCACCCGCGGTTGCTGAAGCGGTTTCCGTCCTTGGCGTCTGAGCGATTGCGGCGGCGGTGCCCGATCTTTCCCGGCGAGAGCCTATTTCGGAAGCATCATGCTGACCCGGGTATCGAGCCAGACCCGGCCCTGGTTGACCATGCCGACGTAGTTGTCGAGCGCCGGGTCCAGTTGCGGCACGGTCTCGGCGATCACCCGGGCATTGGCATAGGTCAGGATCAGGATCGCCGCCAGCAGCGCGACGAGGCCGAATCCGAGGGCGAAGCCGCTGCGGCGGGGCCGGGGCTCCATGGCACCGGCGTCGATCTCGATCGTGTCGTCATCGTCGAAGTCGGTCGCGCGTGCCTTTGCATCGGGCGCATCGACCGGGACGGTTTCGGTCGCGAAAGATTCGGCGGACAGGGCAGCCACGTCGATCCTGGCGACACCGGCTGACTTTTCGTGGCTTTCGCCCGTCACCTCTGGATCGGGCTCGTCCTCCGGTGCGGCCGCCGCTTCGGCGGCGCGCAGTTGCGCCTCCCGTTCGGCTTCCTGCTCGAGGATCTCGATCACGCTCTTGTCGAGCTTGCGCACGGGCGGAATGAACGGGGCAGTAGACAGGCTTGCGCCTTCGAAACCAGCGGTATCCGCCTCGTCCGGTTCGGAGGGCAAAGGAGCGCTCTCGTCGTCTTCGTCCTCCGTTTCGGCGGGTTCCGCCGGTGCGGCCAGAAGCGCCTGGATCGCTGTGTCGGAGGCTTGTGCCGGGGCAGCGTCCACGCTGTTTTCAGCCTCAGCAGCCTCAGCAGCCTC
>JAGRMU010000057.1:2485-3949 GCA_020441165.1 Sedimentitalea sp. | reverse complement strand
GGACGATTGCGATGTGACCACCGCGTTGTCGCTCGCGGAAAACATCACCCAGGCCCCGATGAGCGCGATTGACGAGTTCGAGGCCTTCGCGCGGATGATGGAGGTCGACGGTCAGACACCCGAGACCATCGCCAAGACCTTTGGTACCACCGTCGCTGCCGTGAAAGGCCGGCTGCGCTATGGGCTCATCCATCCCGACATCCGCGCCGCGGCGCGGGCCAAGTCGATCACCCTCGATGTGATGAAGGCCTTCGCGGACCATCCGAGCCAGGAGGTGCAACGCGAGGTCTTCGAGGCTCTCACCAAGGAGGACAACTACATCCAGGCCTATACCGTCCGGAACGCGCTGAAATCCCGCGGCGTGCAGGTCAGTGACGATATCGGCGCCTTCGTGCGGAAAGACTACGAGGCGCGGGGTGGCGCCATCGCAGCCGATCTTCTGGACGAGCATTCCGTGCTCGAGGATTCCGCGCTGGTCGAGACGATCCTCCTCGAGAAACTCACCGCCGCCGCCGAAGCAGCCCGCGCCGAGATCGGCTTTGCCTGGGCCGACGCGGTGGTCCAGTACGACTATGCCGCCATGGCGGACTACGGCCGGGTCTATCCGGATCCGGTCGAGCCCGACGAAAAGAGCCAGAAGCGCGTCGACGAGATCACCACCGAGCTCGAAAGGCTCGAGCACGAGATGGAGAACGAGGAGCTCGAGGACGAGGCGTACAATGAACTCTATGAACGTGTGGACGAGTTGGAGGCCGAAGCACGGGATCTGCAGGAGGCTTACAGCGCCGAGGATCTTGCGCGCTCCGGTGTGATCGCCACCTGGGCGCAGGGCAAGATCTCCCTGCATGTCGGGATGGTGCGTCCCGAAGACAGGGTCGAAGCCGTCGGCAAGGCGTCCGGCACATCAAAGGACCCAGGCGCCGCGGACAGCGACGAAATCACCTATCCCGCCTCGCTTACCGAGGATCTGAAAACCGAACGCGCGATGGCGCTCGGCGCGGCCATGGCCATGCACCCGGAGGCCACGCTCGACCTCACGCTCTTCAAGCTCGTCACCGACGTTTTGGGCCACGGCATGGGCGTCACCCGGGCGATCAAGGTCGATGCGCGCCAGGAATATCGTAATCACGCCAAGATGGACGAGATCGATGGCACCTCGCTCGAACAGGTGGCCGAGGCCCATGACGCGCTCGATCTCTCCTGGGCAGATGACGCGAAATCTCCCGCCGACCAGTTCGCCTTGTTTCGGGCGCTCGATGCGGGCGAGAAGGCCAAACTCGTGGCCTATGCCACGGCGACAACAACGCAATCCTGCTTCGCGCGGGACCGCCAGCGCGACAGCCTGATGCATGATTTCGAGGTCGAGATCATGCCGGACGTCCGGGCGCATTGGACGCCGAACGCGGCGCTCTTCAACCGCTTCAAGAAGGCGTGGCTTCTGAAGATCCTCGGTGAGGAGCTGGG
>JAGRMU010000057.1:0-2477 GCA_020441165.1 Sedimentitalea sp. | reverse complement strand
CTCGCGCAGGAGGCGGTGACATTGGCCTCCTCGACAAAGCGGCAAGTCGTCGAATTCTGCGACAAGCTCTTCGCCGAGCCCTTCGCCACCTTGACGGATGCGCAGCGGGCAGCGGTCGCGGCCTGGTGCCCGCCGATGATGCAGACGGCGGGTGTCGAGCCGATGGAAGCCGCCGAATCCGCAACGCCCGAAGGCGAAACCGGCGTCGCCGAAGCGGCCTGACCACGCAGGCGACCCGCCCCGCACGGCCGGTGCGGGTCGCACCCCTCCCTCCTTTTTACAGGTATATCCCATGGCACTTCTCAGCTTTTCCGCCGCGAGCGTCGCGGCCCAGATCGCGCATGCGCGCGGCTGTTCGACCTTCCTGCCGAACTGGAACGGCCCGGTCGGCAAGCCCGCTCTGATCCTGATCGTCGGCAATGGCGTCCATCTGCGCTCGAACGGGATCGACGGTTCGACCACGCGGATCGTCACCACCGAACGTGCCGATCCATCTTTCGCCTTCGCGGACGGAATCGACCCGTTCCGGGACGTTGACTGGATGGCAGCCCGACAGGCCGCCTTTCGCGATCTGACAGGCCAGTTCTACACCGACATTCTCGATGATGTGCAGATGCTCATCGACCGCGGCCACGACACCATCCGGCTGGCGACCGATGGCCACACGATCCGCGTCTTCCTGCGCCGCGCCGCCGACTACCTGATCGGCGGGACCTATGATGTTCCCTCCGGCCTCGGCGGGACGTTCCGGGTGATCCTTCGAGATGCCAGCGATACACATGCCCTCGTGCAGAACCACGGCAATTGCGAGGATTTCGACGAGATGCGGCCCTACCGGGTGCTGCTCGATGCACTGATCGAGATCGATGACCGGAGGGCGGCATAGTGGGCTGGCTTTTCTATACCGACCGCCGCGTCAAATCCTATGCCGACGAAAAGGCCGAGATCACCCGGCTTTGCACCTTCGAGACGGATACGCGCAAGACGGTGCTGCTCAAGGCCTGCAAGGTCGGCTCGACCTGGTATGCGGCAGCGAAGGTCACGCATGTCGACGGCTCGCTGGTGGAGGACGCGACCTACGCCACCGACGAGGACGGGTCGATCACCTTCGCCGCCATCTTCCTGACGCGCTACGACGAGGGCTGCTGGGGCTACAAGGACATGGAGGAGGCTGCCGGGCCGGTGGAGTCGCGCGCGCCGCTCAGCCTTCTGGCCCTGCTCTCCAAGTTGAAGGATTCCGACAGCTATGCCCATGCCTGGCGCCAGCGCTGCCGGGACTGGGCGGCGATCCCCGAATACACGGAAGGCGACAAGATCAAGCTCGCCAGTCCAGTGACGTTGACCGATGGCAGCACCTGCCAGATCCTAACCGCCACCCATTATCGGCGAGAAGGGAAAAAGCGCCGGTGCTACCGCATCGAGGAAACCGGCGGGCTCGTGCGTCTGTCGAAGGCGTCGCTTGCCGGGTCCGAGCTTCTCGGCTCCGCCAAGGGGGACGCGAGCCCCGTTCTGGCGGAGTTCTTCGCCGGGAAGGGTTCTGACGATGCGCCCCCTTGAGATTGTGCCCTCGTATCCTGCCTCTTGCGGAATGTTAAGAGATTCTGTATATTCTTACTAAGACCGAAAATCGGTGGAGAGCCAGGATGAAGCAATTTGCAGCAGGGGATCTGACCCGCAACACGGGCGATCTCTTCGAGGCGGCGACCGTCGCTCCGGTCGCCATCACCAAGCACCGCAAGCCGCGCTTCGTGGTCATGTCGATGGAGCGGTTCCAGGCCCTGACAGCCGGACGCGGGTCCCAGGTGGCTCTCGATGTGGCAGATATGCCCGAGGAGTTCGGGAACCTCCTCGACCAGGGCATCGAAGAGCATTTCCGTGACCGCTGATTTCCCCGCCGCGGGGCAGGTCTTCGACTACCACTATCTCTGGAAGTGGCAGGCGGATCGCGGGGAGACGGAAGGTCGGAAGAAACGGCCGAGCTGCGTGGTGATCGTCGTCACCAACCAGGCGGGTCAGCACCTCATGTTCATCGCACCGATCACCAGCAAGGCCCCGGGTCCGGGGCGGACGGCACTGGAGATCCCCGAGACCGAGGCGCGGCGCGCCAGGCTCGACAGCGATGTGCCACTCTGGGTCATCCTGGACGAGTTGAACGCCGATATTCTCGAGACGTCCTATACGCTCGAAGAGCGGTCACCGCGCGGATCGTTCAGCCCGGCCTTCACAGACGCGATCCTGCGCGAGGTCCAGCGCCTTCGCACCGCCGGCAGGCTGAAGCTGTCGAGCCGGACCTGATTCCCGAACACCGGCAAAACGGACGCGCCGGTCTCGCCCCCTTCGCGGCAGACCGGGGTGCGATCTCTCTGACCTGCCCACATTCCGAACTTTCAGCCGCCACCACCTCCTGAAAGGGGAAAGGGGGCTTTCTGTCCTGTCAGCCCCGCAACCTGACTGGAAGGACAGATGACATGGCCGAT
>JAGRMU010000372.1 GCA_020441165.1 Sedimentitalea sp. | reverse complement strand
ACGCCAGCAACGCGTTCAGATCGACCCGATCGGCCGGGCGGACCCGTTCCTGCGCCTCGACCCGGCTCAGCGACAGCAGATCGCCGACCAGCCGGTTCATCCGCGTCGCCTCGCCGGCCATGATCCCCAGGAACCGCTCGCGTCCGGCGGCATCGTCGCGCGCGGCGCCGCGCAGGGTCTCGATGAAGCCGATCAGCGCTGTGAGCGGCGTGCGCAGCTCGTGGCTGACATTGGCGACGAAATCGCGGCGCATCTGCTCGGCCTGCTCCTGTCCGGTCACGTCGAGGAAGGACACCATGACCGCGCCCGCGCCTTGCGCGCCGACCCCGGGCAATGGCCGGCAGGCGACATCGAACAGCGTCTCGCGGGTGCCCTCGCCGCTGTGGTGGCGCGCCTCGCGCGGCGTGCCGTCGCGCAGGCAGGTCTCGATCGCCTCGGCCACCGGCGGCTGGCGCAGCACGGTGGTGAAATGCCGGCCCTCGAGGCGCGTGCCCAGCAGCGCCGTCGCGGCGTCGTTGGCGGCGAGGATGCGCTCGGAGCGCTCGACGATGAGCGCCGGCAGCGGCAGCGCCGCCAGCATCTGCCGGATCAGCGTGTCGGACACCGGCGGGTCATGCCTCCGAGGCGGCCCGCGCCGCGTCGGAAAAAACCGCCATCAGCGCCTCCGGGGCCTCGAGCCCGACCGAGACCCGGAAGAAGCCTTCCGAGAGGCCGAGCGCGGCGCGCTCCGCCGGGCTGAGCCCGCGGTGCGAGGAGGAAGCCGGGTGCGAAAGCGTGGTGCCCACGTCCCCGAGGGTCGGCGCGAAGCAGAGGCCATCGGCGGCGCGGGTGAAGGCGTTGGCGGCGGCGCGTCCGCCGGTCAGCTCGAAACTGACCATGTTGCCGCCCTGCCCGTCCAGCAGCGCCGCGGCGCGGGCGTGATCGGGGTGGTCGGCGCGGCCCGGATAGAGCACGCGGGCGATCCCCGGCAGGCCGGCCAGGTGGTCGGCGAGCACGGCGGCGGTGGCCTGGGCGCGCTCGAAGCGCAGATCGAAGGTCAGCATCCCGCGCTCGGCCAGCCAGCAGTCGAAGGGGCTGGGGGTCAGCCCGGCGGTGACCGCGAAGACCCGCATCGCCTCGGTCAGCGCCGGATCGCGGGCGACGGCATAGCCCAGCATCACGTCCGAGTGCCCCGCCAGCAGCTTGGTGATCGAGTGGATCACGATGTCGGCGCCATGCTCGAAGGGACGGACCCCGCGCGGGGTGGTGAAGGTGTTGTCCACCGCGAGCACCACGCCGGCCTCGCGGCAGAGCGCCGCCAGCCCGTCGATATCGGCCACGCGAAGCGAGGGGTTCGAGACCACCTCGACCAGCAGCATCCGGGTCTCGGGGCGCAGCGCCGCGCGCACCGCGTCCACGTCGCCGGGATCGGCCAGGCTGGTGGCGATGCCGAGGCGCGGCAGGTCATCCTTCATCTGCTTCAGCGAGCGGCCATAGAGCTGGTTGCCGCCGATCACGTGATCGCCCGTCCGCAGCAGCCCCAGAAGCACCGCACTGACCGCCGCCATGCCCGAGCCGGTGACCACGCCGCCCTGCCCGCCCTCCATCGCGTCGAGCCTAGCCGCCACCACGGCGGCGTTGGGATGACCCTCGCGGGAATAGGTATAGCCCTGCAGCCGGCCCTCGTACTGGGCATCCAGCATGTCCGGCGTCTCGC
>JAGRMU010000371.1 GCA_020441165.1 Sedimentitalea sp. | reverse complement strand
AGCTTGCGGAAGGTCAGCATCTCGCCGAAGACCGAGGCGGTCTCGGCCAGGGTCAGCGGCGTCGAGGAGAGCATCTCGCCCTGATCCGCGGCCAGCACCTGGTGCACGCCGTGGCCCAGCTCATGCGCGAGGGTCATCACGTCGCGCGGCTTGCCGAGATAGTTGAGCAGGATATAGGGATGCACCTCGGTCACCGTGGGATGGGCGAAGGCGCCCGGCGCCTTGCCGGGCTTCACGCCGGCGTCGATCCAGCCCTTGCCGAAGAACGGAGCGGTGATCTCGGCCATGCGCGGATCGAAGGCGGAATAGGCCTCCATCACCGTCGTCTCGGCCTGAGCCCAGGGCACGATCCGGGTGTCCTCCATCGGCAGCGGCGCGTTGCGGTCCCAGACCTGCATCCGGTCGAGGCCGAGCCACTTGCGCTTGAGCTCGTAATAGCGGTGGCTGAGCCGCGGATAGGCCGCGACCACGGCGCTGCGCAGCGCCTCGACCACCTCGGGCTCGACATCGTTGGAAAGGTGCCGGGCGGTCTGCGCGGTGGGCATCTTGCGCCAACGGTCGATGACCTCCTTTTCCTTGGCCTGGGTGTTGTGGACGCGGGCGAAGGTCTTGACGTTCTCGCCGAAGACCCGCGCCAGTTCACGCGCCGCGGCCTCGCGCTTGGCGCGGTCCTGCTCGGTCAGAAGGTTCAGCGTGCCCTCGATGGACAGGGTCTCGCCCTCCACCTCGAATTCCAGCCCGGCGATGGTCTCGTCGAACAGCCGCTCCCAGGCGTCGCCGACGACGCCGAGATCGTGCAGGAACTTCTCCAGCTCGTCGCTCAGCTGGTAGGGCTTCATCGCTCGGATGCGGTCGAAGACCGGCTTGTAGCGCGCCAGATCGGCATTGGCGGCGAAATGCGCGGCCAGCACCGCATCGTCGAGCCGGTTCAACTCGAGCGTGAAGAAGACCAGCGGGGTGGTGGAGTTGGTGATCTTCTCCTGGCAGTCGGAGAGGAACTTGGCGCGCTTGGCATCGGTGGTCTGCTGGTAATAGCGCAGCCCGGCGAAGGACATGACGCGCCCGGCGACGGTTGAGATGCGCTCGTTGCGCTTAACGCAGTCCAGCAGCCCAGCGGCGTCGAGATCGGCCAGCTTGCCCTCGTAATCGGCCGCGAACTCGGCGCAGGCGCTCTCCAGCCAGTCGAGGTCGCGCTTGATCTCGGGCGCGTCCTCGCCGCTGTAGAGATCGCTCAGATCCCATTCGGGCAGATCGCCCAGATCCCGGGCCCCGGCGGGGGTGTTGGCGTCGCGGACGGGAAAGGGCAATTGAAACATCGGGATCCTCGCTGGCTGATCGCGCCCTACTTAGGGCGCGGGGGGCATCGGCACAAGCGAGGAGGTCCCGCTCGCAAGGCGAGCCCCGGCGTAAACGCTTCGCCCCATGCACAGAGGACCGCGCACGACGCGAGGGTGGCAGCGATTCGAGGCTGCGCCCCGGAAACACACCGGTGACGGGGGATGTCCGACAAGAACCATCCAGCGCCAGGGCGTCGGGCGCGCGAGGCTCAAGCGCTGCGGGCGGCCGGAGGCGCCAGCGCGGCGGCGTCGAAGAGGGCGACCATCCGGTCGAAGACATGGCGGCGGATCGCCGGCGTCTCCATCATCACCTCGTGTTCGGCGCCGTGGACGATGTCGAGCTCGCCCATCGGCCAGGCCCGCATTCGGGCACGCACCGCGTCGCAGTCGACGATCTTTTCGCGCGCCCCGAGAATGGTCAGGCAGGGCAGGGCCGGCGAGGGGCGCTGCGCCAGCGCCCGGCACTCGGCCAGCGCCTCGCGCAGCCACACGAGGCTCGGCCCGCCGAGGCCCAGCTCGGGGTGACGCTCGAGCTGCAGGCGCATCCGCTCGTACATGGTGCGGTCGGTGGTCAGGGTATTGCCCTCGAAGGGCAGGGCGGTGACGTAGCTTTCATAGCGGGTGCTGGGCGGCAGGCGCAGGCCCATGCCGACCGCCGGGCCGGCATAGGCCAGCGTCCAGCCCATCGGGCGCATGAGAGGCGACATGTAGATGCCCCACATCGGCCCGGTGAAGACGCAGCTCTGCACCACCATGCCGTCCATCGCCGCGCGCAGACCGATGCCGCCTCCCATCGAATGGCCCAGCAGGTGCCAGGGCCGCGGCAGGCCGAGGGCCTCGGCCGCTTGCAGCACCGCCGCCACGTCCTGCTGGTAGTCGGTGAAGCGCAGGACATGGCCGATGCGCCGGTCCTCGGTCAGACGGTCGGCCAGGCCCTGGCCGCGCCAGTCGACGGCCAGCGTCGCATAGCCGCGGGCGGCGAATTCGCCGGCGGCGTCGCCGTATTTCTCGATGAACTCGGTGCGCCCGGGAAACAGCAGCACGGTGCCCCGAACCGCGCCTTCGGGACGCCAGTGACCGACGCGGATCCGCACCCCGTCCCGGCAGGTCACCCAATGCGCCGCCCCGCCGGGCGGCCCGAAGGCCACGTCTTCGAAGAACGGCGCCGGGGTCAGCATGATCAGGCCAGGACCGCCGCCAGCTTCATCGCCAGGCCCATGTCGCCATCCACCGACAGCTTGCCGGACATGAAGGCGCTGGTCGGGTTCATCTCGCCCTCGAAGATCGCGCGGAACGTGTCCGGATCGGCGCTGAGCGTGACATCGGCGGTCTCGTCGCCGACCCGGGCGCCATTGGCGTCCATCATGATCGCGCCCTCGCCGGTCACGTCGAACTTGGCGGTGCCGTCGAAATCGGCCGCCGCGATCTTGCTGTTCAGTTCGGCCGCGGCCTGTTCCAGAAATTCGCTCATTTTCCCGTGTCCCCAACGTTGAAGGCCGCATACCGGTCTGGAAATCGACGCGGGCGGCGTTAGACTGAATGATGATATGAGCGGTGATCACTCCAGTTTCAAACCTATCGTTGCGGCAGTCGTCGCCATAGTCATGTTTTCCCTACCCTGGACGGTTTCCGCACAGGGCGCGGAGGCGGGCGACGAGCCGGCGCTGCTTGCCGCCCTGGCCGGCGCGGACGATGCCGCCGAGGCGGCTCGGATCGACCGCCAGTTGCAGGCGCTCTGGTCGAGGAGCGGCTCGGCCGCGATGGACCTGCTGCTGCAGCGGGGGCGCGACGCGCTGGAGGCCGAGGAACTGGACGCGGCCATCGAGCACCTGACCGCCCTCACGGATCACGCGCCCGAGTTCGCAGAGGGCTGGCATACGCGCGCCACCGCCTATTTCGGGATCGGCCTGCTGGGCCCGGCGCTCGAGGATCTGGAGCACGCGCTGGCGCTCAACCCCAACAACTACAACGCGATCTTCGGGCTGGGGACGATCTTCGAGACCCTCGGCGACGAGCGCCGCGCCTTCGAGGCCTACACGCGCGCCGCCTCTATACATCCCTTCCAGGACAACATAGCTGAGGCGCTGGAGCGGCTGCGGCCCTCCGTGCAGGGCAAGACCCTCTAGGCCCTCGGGCGGCAAGGAGCATCGCGCATGACCGAGCAGGCTCGGGTCGTGGCCGTTCTCGGCCCCACCAACACCGGCAAGACCCATTACGCGATCGAGCGGATGCTGGGCCACCGCACCGGGGTGATCGGCCTGCCGCTGCGGCTTCTGGCGCGCGAGGTCTACGACCGCATCGTGGGCTTGCGCGGTCCCTCGGTGGTGGCGCTGGTCACCGGCGAGGAGCGCATCGTGCCGCCGCGCACGCAATATTGGGTCTGCACCGTCGAGGCGATGCCGGAAGGCATGGGCGCCGATTTCCTGGCGGTGGACGAGATCCAGCTCTGCGCCGATCCCGAGCGCGGCCATGTCTTCACCGACCGGCTGCTGCGCGCGCGCGGGCTGCAGGAGACGCTGTTCCTGGGCAGCGACACCATGCGCGGGCCGATCCGCGCGCTGGTGCCCGAGGCCCGGTTCCAGAGCCGCGAGCGGATGTCGCAACTGGTCTATACCGGGGCGAAGAAGATCACCCGGATGCCGGCGCGCAGCGCCATCGTCGGCTTCTCGGTGGACAGCGTCTATGCCATCGCCGAGCTGATTCGCCGCCAGAAGGGCGGGGCGGCGGTGGTGATGGGCGCGCTCAGCCCCCGCACCCGCAACGCCCAGGTCGCGCTCTACCAGGAGGGCGAGGTGGATTACCTGGTGGCCACCGACGCCATCGGCATGGGGCTGAACCTCGATATCGACCATGTCGCCTTCGCGTCGCTGGCCAAGTTCGACGGCCGCCGGATGCGTCCGCTGGCGCCGAACGAGCTGGCGCAGATCGCCGGGCGCGCCGGGCGCGGCATGGCGAACGGCACCTTCGGGGTGACCGGCGAGGCGCGCCCGCTGGACGAGCCGGTGGCGCAGGCGATCATGGAGCACCGCTTCACCCCGCTCAGCCGCCTCAACTGGCGCAGTGCCGAGCTGCGCTTCGGCTCGATCGAGGCGCTGATCGCCTCGCTTGAGACGCTGCCCGAGAGCCCGCACCTGACCCGCGCCCGCGAGGCGGACGACCTGAAAGCGCTGCGCGCGCTTGCGCAGCTGGCCGAGGTGCAGGCGCGGGCCAGCGACGGCGCCTCGGTGCGCCTTCTGTGGGACGTCTGCCGTATCCCCGACTTTCGCGGCATCAGCCACGCGGAACATGCCGGGCTTCTGGACGTTATCTTCCGGCATCTGCACGAGCGCGGCACCGTGCCCGACGATTGGCTCGCGCGGCAGATCCGGCGCATCGATCGCACCGACGGCGATATCGACGCGCTGTCCAAGCGTCTGGCCTTCATCCGGACCTGGACATATGTCGCGCAGCGCAAGGGCTGGACCGCTGACGAAAGCCATTGGCGCGGCCAGACCCGCGCTGTAGAAGACAGGGTGTCGGACGCGCTGCACGAGCGGTTGACCCAGCGATTTGTGGACCGGCGCACCTCCGTGCTGCTGCGCCGGCTCAAACAGAAGGAGGCCCTCTTGGCCGAAGTGAATGACAAGGGCGAGGTGAGCGTCGAGGGCGAGTTCGTCGGGCGGCTCGAAGGGTTCCGGTTCAGCCCGGACAAGGGTGCCGCCGGGGCCGAGGCGAAGACGCTGAAGACCGCCGCGCTGCAGGCGCTGGCGCCGCATTTCCACCTGCGCGCCGACCGCTTCTACAACGCTCCCGATACCGAGATCGACTTCACCGAGCAGGGCGGGCTGATGTGGGGCTCCAGCGCCGTCGGCAAGCTGGTCGCGGGACCCGAGCCGCTGAAGCCGCAGGTCGCCGTCTTCGTGGATGAGACCGCCGGCGAGGAGGTCGCCCAGAAGGTCCAGCGCCGGCTGCAGCATTTCATCGACCGCAAGATCGCGACGCTTTTCGAGCCGCTGCTGGCGCTGCAGCGCGACGAGGCGCTGACCGGCCTGGCGCGCGGTTTCGCCTTCCGGATGGTCGAGGCAATGGGCATCCTGCCCCGCGGCGAGGTGGCGCAGGAGGTCAAGGATCTCGACCAGGACGCGCGCGGCGCGCTGCGCAAGCACGGGCTGCGATTCGGGCAGTTCACGGTGTTCATGCCGCTGTTGCTGAAACCGGCGCCGACCCGGTTGCGCCTGGTGCTCTGGGCGCTGGCGAAGGGGTTGCAGGATTTCCCCGAGGCGCCGCCGCCGGGCCTGGTGACCGTGCCCTGCCTTGCCGATGCGCCCGAGGGCTATCACACCATGTGCGGCTATCGCCCCGCCGGGGCGCGCGCCATCCGCATCGACATGCTGGAGCGGCTCGCCGACATGCTGCGCGCCGAGGACAGCCGCGCTGGGTTCGAGGCAAAGGCGGACATGCTGTCGATCACCGGCATGACGCTCGAGCAGTTCGCCGACCTGATGCAGGGCCTGGGCTATCACGCCGAGAAGGGCGAGCGCGTGAAGGCGAAACCGGTGGACCGGCCCGCCGCGGGCGCCACTGATGCCGCCGAAACCGGAGCCCCCGAAACCGGGGCCGAGACCCCGGTGATGGACACCGCCCAGGCGGACGAGGTGCCGAACGTGGTGCCCGAGCCTGAACCCGAGCCGGCACCGCCCGCCGACGCGGTGCCCCCGGCCGCCGAGATCGCGGATCAGGGCACGGCGCCGGTCGCCGAGACCCCCGCAGAGCCCGCGCCCGAGGCCGCCGAGGCGCCGGAGCTTCCCGAGACAGGCGATGCCGGCGAGGTGCCCGTCGGCACCGCGCCCGATGCCGGGGCAAGCCCCGCCGAGGCCGAGATGGAGATCTTCTATACCTTCACCTGGGCGCGCCCGCGCCGCGACCATGGCGGAGCGCGCGGCAGGACCGGGCGCACGGCCAAGCCGGAGGCCGCCGGCGGGGCCGCGCCGAAGGGCAAGGGCCGGCCACGCGGCAAGCCCAGGGGCGGCGCCGAGGCCCGGGACGGCGACAAGACACGCGCCGCCAAGTCCTTCAGTGCCCGCCCGCCGAAGCCGGAAAAGAAGATCGATCCCGACAACCCCTTCGCCGCCGCGCTGATGGGCCTGAAAGACGGCAAGTAGCGGCGCCTTGGACAGCGATCCCGCGCCGCCGCCGGACCGGCTCCGCATCGACAAGTGGCTCTGGCAGGCCCGGTTCTTCAAGACCCGCAGCCTGGCGACGAAACTGGTCGGCGGCGGTCATGTCCGCGTCAACGGGGCGCGCATCGCCAAGCCCGCGCAAGCAGTCGGCCCCGGCGACGTTCTGACCTTCGCCCAGGGACGGCGCATCCGCGTCGTGCGCATCGAGGCGCTGGGGCTGCGCCGCGGTCCCGCCGCCGAGGCCCAGGCGCTCTACACCGATCTCGATCCCGTCGCGGATACCGCCGCGCCCGCCGCCGGGGACGCGGTTGCGGAAAATCCCCGCTACGAGGGAAAAGGTCGCCCGACCAAGCGCGCGCGCCGGGCGATCGATCTTTCCCGCCGGCAAAGCCTCGATTGACGCCTTGAAGATCGGCCGGTGCCGGTTTAGCTAACCCCTCGAGAGGTGGAACCGAAAGTCGCGCCATGACCTATATCGTCAACGATGCCTGTATCGCCTGCAAGTACACCGACTGCGTCGAGGTGTGCCCGGTGGATTGCTTCTACGAGGGCGAGAACATGNATCCATCCCGACGAGTGCATCGACTGCGGCGTGTGCGAGCCGGAATGCCCCGCCGACGCGATCCGCCCGGACACCGAGCCGGACATGGACAAATGGGTCGAGTTCAACCGCAAGTATGCCGAGCTCTGGCCGGTGATCGTCTCGAAGAAGGACCCGCTGCCCGAAGCCGAGGAGCGGGACGGCGAATCCGGCAAGCTGGAGAAATACTTCTCCGAAGCGCCGGGCGAGGGCGGCTGAGCGAATCGCCCCGGTCCCGGACGCGCGACCGCGACGAGACGTGCCAAACGCCTGAACGCGGGCGAATTTTCGTGAGCTGACCCAACGTCGGCTTCCGATGGGTCGTTTTTTGTGTTATATGTAATTCACGAATGAGGAAACGACCGGATCGGTCTCGAGGGTTTACTCGCCCTGGGGGCGTTCAGCTTACGAAAAATCGCAGCCACTCGGGACATGCCTTTGTGCCCCGCAGCTGCGTTTTGTCGTATCGGCAGGCCGGCACATGAGGAAGACCCTGAATGACCAAATCGAAGAAGCTTGAATTCCGCGCGAATGAGTATGTGGTCTATCCGGCGCATGGCGTCGGCCAGATCATCTCGATCGAAGAGCAGGAAGTCGCCGGGATCAGGCTCGAGCTGTTCGTGATTTCCTTCGAGAAGGACAAGATGACCTTGCGGGTTCCCACCAACAAGGCCACCGAGATCGGCATGCGCTCGCTGAGCTCGCCCGACGTGATCACCAAGGCGATGACCACGCTCAAGGGCAAGGCCAAGGTGAAGCGCGCGATGTGGTCGCGCCGCGCCCAGGAATACGAGCAGAAGATCAATTCCGGCGACCTGATCTCGATCGCCGAGGTGGTCCGCGACCTGCACCGGACCGACGACCAGCGCGAACAGAGCTATTCCGAGCGCCAGCTCTACGAGGCCGCGCTCGAGCGGCTGACCCGCGAGGTTGCGGCCGTGAGCGGCGGCGACGAGGTTCTGGCCGCCAAGCAGGTCGACGACGTGCTGATGTCGCGCGCCGCCTGAGCGCCGCGACAGCCCTGCGATCCAAGGGCCGCGCTCCGATTGGGGGCGCGGTCTTTTCATGTCGTCCTGCGATAGGTCAGTCGTTTTCCGGCCGCTGCCTGCAAGGCAAGACCAGCCTTGCGATGGCGTGTCTCTCCGGGGCGCGATCTTCCTTGAATGGCGCGAAGCGTTTCCCCTGATACGCATGATGCGCTAGAAAGCGCCGAGGCAGGGCAGGGGCAGGGGATGGAGCGCGCGGCAGCGGGTGGCTGGTTCGACCGGGTGATCCTCGATCTGGGGCGGCAGATGCGGTGGTCCTTCCTGCCGCCGCTGATGATCTATTTTTCGGCCGGGGTCTCGGGGCTGACCGCCATCGTCGGGGCCTTCTTCGTCAAGGATTACCTCGACCTCTCGGCGGCCTTCCTGGCCGGGATCGGCTTCTGGGCCGGGCTGCCCTGGGCGCTGAAGATGCCGCTGGGCCATCTCGTCGACCTGATCTGGCGCTGGAAGGCGCTGCTGGTCTGGATCGGCGCGGGGCTGGTCGCGGCAAGCCTCGCGATCATGTATTTCCTGATCGCCGAGCGCGATGCGATGATCGCGCTCCTGCCCGCCCAGGTCTGGTACGTGATCAGCGCGCTGCTGGCCCCGGCGGGTTACGTCCTGCAGGACGCGGTCGCCGACGCGATGTCGGTGGAGGCGGTCCCGAAGCTGGATGCCGCGGGGGCGCCGATCCCCGAGGACGCGGAAAAAGCGATGCACACCACCATGCAGACGCTGGGACGCTTCGCGCTGATCTCGGGCACGGTGGCGGTGGCGCTGCTCAATATCGTGATGTTCTCGGGCGTGGGCGCGCTGGACGGCGCCCAGAAGGCGGAGGTCTATGCCCGCATCTACCTGATGGCGCTGGCGATCCCGGCGATCTCGGTCTCGGGCGTCACCCTCGCCTCGCTGCAGAA
>JAGRMU010000370.1:5175-13547 GCA_020441165.1 Sedimentitalea sp. | reverse complement strand
CCGCGCCATGAGGCCGCACAGCATCGCCTCGCGGTGCCGGTGGTACTTGGCGAAACGCGCGTCACGGCACTCGATCTCGACGGCGGCGGAGCCGCCCGAGACATGCAACACGAAGGCGAAGGCCGGATCGACGACGCTGTAATAGCGCGTCGAGTTCTCGAGCGCCGCGCGCAGGGTCTCCGAGTAATGCGCCACATAGGCGTTCAGCGTGGTGGAGTCCCGGAAGCTCAGGCCCGTGCGGATGCCGAAGCCCGGATCGCCAAGGGCGGCGCAGGCGTTTTCCATCAGGATCGCCTCGCAGATCGTGTCCTTGCGCATGGTCGGCTGCGCCAGATCCTCGCGGGTCAGCCCGGCGCTGGCCAGCACCGCATCGACCGTCCCCTTTGCCGGCCGTTCCGCCTCGAGCGAGGCCACCATGTGTCTGATCCTGCAGGTGTCCGGGTACATCCGATCCTCGTTCGGGGTGACACCCCAATTGACCTTCCCCAACGGCAATTGGCAAGTAGCCAGTTTCGGGGAAGCCGGGTTCCGGTGGCGAGACATTGCCGGTCTTGGACGGTTCGCTCCGGTCGGGACGGGTTGCGAACACGGTGACGAAAAAGAGGATGCCCGGGCTGCCGCCGACCGCTTCATTGCAACCCGCATCCCGCGCGAAGGTCTGCGAGAACGATCGCACGCCGGAAGGCGGCAGATTCGGCCGGGCTGCGCCGCGGTGCGAGCGCGGAAACGGTCGCGGTTGCCACGCTGGGCGGTAAGCGTCAGAATTTCATGCGTTTTTCGGACGAAATCAACTCCATTGACAGAATAAGCACATACATAATAGTAATAAGCACGACATAGAGCAGGGATCGAGGGATGCCGCACCTTTCGCAGACCACCGGCCCGTCCCGCGCTGATCCCAGCGCGGCCGGGCGCGGCGTCGCGGCCCGATCCCGCGCCGACTGGCGTCGGTCGCGCCCAAGCGCGCCGCCTGCCAGCGAACCAGTCGACCACGAACCAATCACAGCTGACAGGGAGAGAACCCATGGATAGACGGAACTTCATCAAGGCCGGCGTCATCGGCGCGGCAGCCGCCCCGCTGGCGAGCCCGGCCATCGCGCAGGACGTGCGGCAGTGGAAAATGGTCACCGCCTGGCCGAAGAACCTGCCCGGGCCGGGCGTTGCCGCGCAGCTGCTGGCCGACCGGATCACCACGCTCTCGGGCGGCCGGATCGAGGTCAAGCTCTACGCTTCGGGCGAGATCGTTCCCGGCCCCGGCGTCTTCGACGCGGTCAGCGAGGGCACGGCCGAGCTCTTCCACGCGGTCCCGGCCTACTGGGGATCCAAATCCAAGGGCATTCTGCTCTTCGGATCGCAGCCCTTCGGCCTGCGCGCCGACGAGCAGTTCAGCTGGATGTATCACGGCGGTGGACAGGCGCTCTATGACGAGATGTACGGCCGCTTCGGCATCAAGCCGTTCCTGTGCGGCAACTCGGGCGCCCAGTGGGGCGGCTGGTTCCGCAACGAGATCACCTCTGCCGAGGATCTCAAGGGCATGAAGTTCCGCACCACGGGGCTGGCCTCGGAGATGGGCACCAAGATGGGCATGGCCGCCGAGGCGATGAGCGGTCCGGCGATGTTCCAGGCGCTGCAGACCGGCGCGCTGGATGCCGGCGAGTTCATCGGCCCCTGGACCGACAGCGCGCTCGGCTTCCAGCAGGTCGCGAAGTACTACTACTGGCCCGGCGTGGGCGAGCCGTCCTCGGCCGAGGAATGCGGCGTCAATGCCGAGGTCTACGGCAACCTGCCGGACGATCTCAAGCAGGTGGTCTCGCTGGCCTGCGAGAGCCTCTACAATCCGGTCTGGACCGAATACACCACCAAGCACGCGGCCTCGCTGCGCAAGATGGTGGACGAGGACGGGGTCCAGGTGAAGATGTTCCCGCAGGACGTGATCGACGCCATGGGCGTGGCCGCGGGCGAGGTCATCGACGAGCTGCGCCAGGACAGCGACGAGCTGGTCCAGCGGATCACCGAAAGCTTCATCGCCTATCGCGACAGCGTCGGCCGCTACATGACCTATGCCGATGGCGGCCAGATCAATGCCCGCGCGCATGTGATGGGCTACTGACGACGGGGCGCGCGCGGGGCATTCCCTCGCGCGCGCCGCCACGACCGGGTGGGGGAGGTCGCCGGATGCGACGCTTGGCTGGCAGTATCGACGCGCTCAACCGCGGCATCGCCCATGTCCTGCGCTGGTTCGCGCTGGCGATGGTGCTGATCCAGTTCGCCATCGTCGTCGGGCGCTACGTGTTCGGCGTCAACGCGATCTGGGCGCAGGAAAGCGTGCTCTATCTGCACGCGATGCTGTTCATGCTGGCGGCGGGCTATACGCTGCTGGTCGACAAGCATGTTCGTGTCGACATCTTCTATGCCAAGGCAACCCCCGAAACACGCCGGCGGATCGACATCGCCGGGCATCTGCTGCTCCTGCTGCCCTCGATGGCGGCGCTGGCCTGGTGGTCCTGGCCCTCGGTCCGCAATTCCTGGAGCATCCTCGAGGGGCCGATCTCGGTCGGCGGGATCGAGGCGGTGTTCCTGCTGAAATCCCTGATCCCGCTCTTCTGCCTGCTGGTCGCGCTGCAGTCGCTGGCGATCCTCATCCGGCTGTTCACCGAAAGGGACGCGGCATGACCGCCAATCTCGACCTGCTGATGTTCGCCGCGCTGATCGTGGCGATCATGTCCGGCTTTCCGGTCGCCTTCAGCATCTCCGGTGTCGCGGTCCTTTTCGCCTATCTCGGCTGGGTGGCGGGGGTGATGGACATCACCCTGCTGGGCGCCTTCGGGCAGCGGGTGTTCGGGCTGATCTCGAACCAGGTTCTGATCGCGATCCCGCTCTTCGTGCTGATGGGGGCGCTGCTGGAAAAGAGCCGCATCGCCGAGGAACTTTTGGACACGATGGGCCGCGCCTTCGGGCAGCTGCGCGGCGGGCTTGGCATCTCGGTGGTCCTCGTCGGCGCGCTGCTGGCGGCCTCGACGGGCATCGTCGGCGCCACGGTGGTCGCGATGGGCATGATCGCGCTGCCGACCATGCTGCGCTCGGGATACGATCCGCGCGTCGCCTCGGGCATCGTCTGCACCGCCGGCACGCTGGGCCAGATCATCCCGCCCTCGACGCTGCTGATCATCCTCGCCGACGTGATGTCGAACGCCTATCAGCAGGCGCAGTACGAGCAGGGCAAGTTCTCGGTCGAGGCGCTGTCCGTGGGCCAGTTCTTTGCCGCGGCGCTGATCCCCGGGCTGGTGCTGGTCTCGCTCTACCTGATCTACGTGCTGGCCCGCGGCGCGCTGCGGCCCCAGGACATGCCGCCGGCACCGGCCGACATGCCGCTGCCGACGCGCGCCGAGGTGCTGGGGGCGATCGTGCCGCCGGTGCTGCTGATCTTCGCGGTGCTGGGCTCGATCCTCGGCGGTCTCGCCACCCCCACCGAGGCGGCCGCGGTCGGTGCGATCGGGGCGCTTCTGATGTCGGGCGCGCGGCTGGGGAGGCACCGCAAGACGATCGTGGCGGCGGCGGTGGCGCTGATCCTGCTGGCGATCGCGGCCGGGGCGTTCCCGGTGCGCCTGCAGCGCGGCGATCTCGGCATCGCCTCCTATCTCGCCGGCGGGCTCTACATCGCGCTGGCGGTCCTTGGCGCGTTCGGGATCCTTGCCGCACTGCGCAACGTGCTGGGCGAGCGGGTCATCCACGACGCGGTAAACTCGACGATGACCATGACCGCGATGATCTTCGCCACGATCCTCGCGGCGGGGATGTTCAGCCTGGTCTTCATCGGCCTCGGCGGCGAGGAGCGCGTCGCCTACTGGCTGGCCAACCTGCCGGGCGGGGCCACCGGCGCGCTGCTGGTGACCATGCTCATCGTCTTCGTGATGGGGTTCTTCCTCGATTTCGTCGAGATCTCGGTGATCGTGCTACCGCTGGTCACGCCGACCCTGATCCTGCTGGGGCATGATCCGATCTGGCTGGGCATCATCCTGGCGATCAACCTGCAGACCTCGTTCCTGACCCCGCCCTTCGGCTTCTCGCTGTTCTACCTGCGCGGCGCCGCCCCGCCCGAGATCACCACCGGGCACATCTACCAGGGCGTGATGCCGTTCATCGCGCTGCAGGCCATCGGCGTGGCGGTGGTGTGGTTCCTGCCGTCCCTGGCCACCTGGCTGCCGAGCGTGATCTTCTGACCGCGTCCGGCGGCGCGGGATCGCTCCCGCCGCCTGAGCTTTGCCAACGCGGGCGTTCCGATGACGGGCGCGCGGCTGGCGCGCGCCGTCACCGTTTGCCGGAGGGGGTGTCTCAGGCCGCCTTCTTCACCGCGTCGATCGAGGCTTCGAGGATGTCGAGCGCCTCGGCGAAGACGTCGTCGGGCACGGTCAGCGGGGCGAGGAAGCGGATCACGTTGCCGTAGACGCCGCAGGTCAGCAGCACCAGGCCGCGCTCCAGCGCCTCGGTGCGGATCGCGTTGGCCATGTCGGGGTTCGGCGCCTTGCCGTCGGCGGTGTTGAACTCGGCCGCCACCATCATGCCGGGACCGCGAATCTCGGCGATCTCGGGGGTGCGCTCCTGGATCGAGGCCAGGCGCTGCTTCAGGCGCGAGCCCAGCTCGGTGGCGCGCGAGCACAGGTTCTCCTCCTCGATCACGTCGAGCACCGCGTGGGCGGCGGCGATGCCCAGCGGGTTGCCGCCATAGGTGCCGCCCAGCCCGCCGGGATGCGCGGCATCCATCAGCTCGGCCCGTCCGGTGACCGCGGCCAGCGGCAGCCCGCCCGCCAGGCCCTTGGCCATGGTGGTCAGGTCGGCGGCCACGTCATAGCCTTCCATCGCGAAGAGGTTGCCGGTGCGCGCGAAGCCGGTCTGCACCTCGTCGGCGATCAGCACGATCCCGTGCTCGTCGCAGAGCTTGCGCAGCCCGCGCATCAGCTCGGCCGGCGCCGGGTAGAAGCCGCCTTCGCCCTGCACCGGCTCGAGGATGATCGCCGCCACCCGCGCCGGGTCGAGATCGGCCTTGAACAGCGCCTTCAGCGCGCCCAGCGTATCCTCGGTGCTCGAGCCGTGCAGCGCGATCGGGAAGGGCACGTGATAGACATCGGGCATCATCGCGCCGAAGCCGGCCTTGTAGGGCTGCACCTTGCCGGTCAGGCTCATCCCCATGAAGGTGCGCCCGTGGAAGCTGCCGCCGAAGGCGATCACCGCCGGCCGCCCGGTGGCGATGCGGGCGATCTTGATGGCGTTCTCGACCGCCTCGGCGCCGGTGGTCACGAAGATCGTCTTCTTCTCGAAATCGCCCGGCACCTTCTCGTTCAGCCGCTCGGCGAGGCGGATGTAGTTCTCGTAGGGCAGGACCTGGTGGCAGGTATGGGTGAAGCGCGCCGCCTGTTCCTGCACGGCGGCCATCACCTTGGGATGGCAATGGCCGGTATTGACCACCGCGATCCCGGCGGCGAAGTCGATATAGCGCTTGCCCTCGACGTCCCAGACCTCGGCGTTCTTGGCGCGATCGGCGTAGATTTGCGTCTGCATGCCGACCCCGCGCGAGACGGCGGCGGTACGGCGGGCGGCGATTTCGGAATTCAGCATCTGGGGCGCTCACGATTTGATGGGTTGAAACCGGGTGCGGGGAAGGCCCGTCGCCCGTCGATCCGCGCCAACATAGTCGGAGCGGCCGGAGAGTTAAAGTGGCCGAATGCGCGGCACGGGCGGATCGCGCCGGGCGGGAAAACCGGTGCCGCCGCTTTTCGCGTTTGACAGATCGCCCGTCGATGCGGGTATCCTCGGGGCAGGGACCGGGCGCGTCGGCGCTGCATCACCATGCGCAGCCCGAGACGCGATCGGAAGGTCCCGGCAAACCGGATGGGGAGATCGACGTGACCACGCACATGACACCGGGGACATGGGGCCCCAATCTCGCACGCGCCGCGGGGCTGGCCGCGCTGGTCGGGGTCGCGCCCGTCCAGGCGCAGGAATCGGCCGATCCGATTGTGCTGACCCTGCACGACTGGACCGGGCAGCTGATCACCACGCAGATCATGGGCGAGGTGCTGCAGAAGGCCGGCTACAACGTCGATTACGTCGTCGCCGACTATCTGGCGCAGTTCGCCGGGCTCGAAAGCGGCGATCTGCATGTCGCCATGGAGATGTGGGAAACCACCGGTCGCGAGGCGATGGATGCCGCCATCGCCACCGGCAAGGTCGAGAATCTCGGCCCCACCGGCATGAAGGCCAAGGAGGAATGGTGGTATCCGGCCTACATGAAGGAGCTATGCCCGGGCCTGCCGAACTGGGAGGCGCTGCTGGAGCCATCCTGCGCCGAGGCTTTCGCCACCGCCGAGACCGCGCCCAAGGGCCGCTATCTGGGCGGGCCGGTGACCTGGGGAGGGTTCGACGACGAGCGCGTCGAGGCGCTGGGACTGCCTTTCGAGGTGATCCATGCCGGCACCGATGCCGCGCTCTTTGCGGAACTGGAAAGCGCCTATCAGCGCCAGGCGCCGATCCTGCTGTGGATCTACGCCCCGCACTGGGCGCCGGCCAAGTACGAGGGCGAGTGGGTCGAGTTTCCGCAGTACACGCCCGAATGCTATGCCGATCCGGCGGTCGGGCCGAACCCCGACATGGCCTATGACTGCGGCAAGCCCTTCGGCGAGATCTGGAAGGTCGGCTGGGCGGGCGTCAAGGAAAAGTGGCCCGGCGCCCATGCCGCGATCGAGGCCTTCACCATCGACAACGACGAGATGGGCGCGATGATCACCGAGGTCGATCTGAACGGCAAGACCGTCGAGCAGGTGGTGGACGACTGGATGGCTGCGAACGAGGCGCGCTGGTCGGGCTGGATCGCGAAGTGACCTGAATGCCCCTGTTGCCCATGGCGGGGCGTCGGCGCGTTTGCCGGCGTCCCGGGCGCCGCGCCGGCCGGGCGAGGCGCGCATGACCGCGCCGGACCCCTCCGCCGCGCCGCGGCCCAAGCTGGAATGCCGCGATGTCTGGAAGCTGTTCGGACCGGCGGCGGCCGAGACCCTGGCCCGCTCGAACGGCAATCCGGACCCGGCGGCGCTGGCCGAGGCCGGGCTGGTCTGCGCGGTGCGCGCGGTCAATCTCGACGTGCGCGACGGCGAGGTTTTCGTGATCATGGGGCTGTCGGGCTCGGGCAAGTCGACGCTGGTGCGCTGCCTGTCGCGCTTGGTCGAGCCGACGGCGGGCGAGATCCTCTATGACGGGCGCAACCTTCTGGCCGCCTCCTCGGCCGAGATGATCGAGATCCGCCGGCGCAAGATGGGCATGGTGTTCCAGCATTTCGCGCTGCTGCCGCATCTGAGCGTGCTGGACAACGTGGCCTTCCCGCTGAAGATCCAGAACGTGCCGCGTGCCGAGCGCGACGAGCGGGCGCGCCGGATGATTGCACTGGTCGGGCTGGAGGGGCGCGAGGACGCCTATCCCCGGCAGCTTTCGGGCGGCCAGCAGCAGCGCGTCGGCATCGCCCGCAGCCTGGCGGTGGGTCCCGAGCTGTGGTTCCTGGACGAGCCATTCTCGGCCCTCGACCCGCTGATCCGGCGCGAGATGCAGGACGAGCTGCTGCGCCTGCAATCGGTGCTGAAGAAGACCATCGTCTTCATCACCCACGATTTCGACGAGGCGATCCGCCTCGCCGACCGCATCGCGATCATGAAGGATGGCGCGATCGTGCAATGCGGCACGCCCGAAGAGCTGGTGATGAACCCCAGCACCGATTACGTGCGCGAGTTCACCCAGGCCGTGGCCCGGCCCAAGGTGGTCAGCGTGCGCTCGATCATGACCAAAGGCGCGGCGCCGGGCGCCCCCGAGGTGACGGCCCGCGCCACCGTCGCCGATGTCGCGCCGCTGTTCCTGGAGGGCGCCGAGGCGGTCAGCGTGATCGGCGATGCCGGGCAGGTGCTCGGCACGGTGCGGCGCGACGCGGTCGTGCGGATGATGCTGGGGGGGTGAATGGCGGAGCAAGCGGCACTTCCGGCCCCGGCCCGCGCGGCGCTCTCGCCCGGTCTCGCCTGGCTGCTGGCGCTTGCGCTTTTCGTCGGCTTCTGGCAATTCGGCCGGCCCGTCGCGCCCTGGGCCTTCGACTATCCCAAGGCCTGGACGCTGCCGCTGGCGCGGTGGATCGGCGCGGTCACCGACTGGCTGCTGAACGAGGCCAGCTTCGGGCTCTTCACCTTCGCCGAGCTGACCCGCTTCGTCGCGGCGCTGATCGAGCTGCCCTACCGGCTGGTGCTGGGCCTGCTTTCGGACGGGGTGCAGTCGGGCCGGGGCAGCGGCGCCGTCCAGATCCTGCCGCCGCTGTCCTGGGTCGCGGTGATCGCGGTCTTCACGCT
>JAGRMU010000370.1:4084-5081 GCA_020441165.1 Sedimentitalea sp. | reverse complement strand
CCTCGATCCTGGTGGCGGTGCCGCTGGGGGTGGGGGCGGGTCTGCTGATCGGCATCGCCGCCTATCGCAGCGCGCTGGTCGAGCGGCTGCTGCGCCCGGTGCTCGACCTGATGCAGACCATCCCGGTCTTCGCCTACCTGGTGCCGATCCTGATCCTTTTCGGCTTCGGCCCCACGGCGGCGGTGGTGGCGACGATCATCTACGCCATGCCGCCGATGACCCGGATCACCCTGCTGGCGCTGCAGCGGGTGCCCTCCGAGGTGCGCGATCTGGGCAATATGGTCGGCTGCACGCGCCGGCAGCTGATGTGGCAGGTGCTCCTTCCCAGCGCCAAGGACGCGCTGATGCTGGGGGTGAACCAGGTGATCATGCTGTCGCTGAACATGGTGATCATCGCCGCGATGATCGGCGCCGGGGGCCTCGGCTTCGACGTGCTGGCGGCGTTGCGCCGGCTGGATTTCGGCGCCGGGGTCGAGGCGGGCTTCGCGATCGTGGCCCTCGCGGTGGTGCTCGACCGTCTCAGCCAGGCGATGGCGCGGCGGGCGCCGGGGCCGGCGACGGGCGGCAGCTGGGCGGCGCGCCATCCCTACCTCTTGGCCGGGCTCGCCACCATCGTGCTGGCCGGGCTGCTCGGGTTGGTCCTGCCCGCCATCCAGTCCTATCCCGAGGCGCTGAAACTCTCGTCCGGCAGCTTCTGGGACCGGCTGGTCGCGTGGATCAACGTCAACTATTTCGACACGCTCGAAGCCTTCAAGAACCTTCTGCTGCTGAACCTGCTGATCCCGTTCAAGCGCGTCCTCCTGGACCTGCCCTGGCTGGGGGTCGTGCTGCTGCTGGGCTGGGCGGGATGGCGTCTCGGCGGGGTGCGCCTGGCGCTGGTGACCGCCGGCCTGCCGCTGCTGATCGCGATGATCGGGCTCTGGGAGAAGGCGATGATCACCGTCTACCTGTGCGGCATCTCCACGCTGATCGCGCTGCTGATCGGGGTGCCCATCGG
>JAGRMU010000370.1:3824-3973 GCA_020441165.1 Sedimentitalea sp. | reverse complement strand
ACCGCCATGATCGCGGTCGTGGCCTTCGCCATCGCGCCCTCGATCCGCTACACCGCGCTCGGTCTGCGCGGCGTGGACCGGCGGCTGATCGAGGCCGGGCACGCCATGGGCTGCACGCCGGTCCAGATCCTGCGGCAGATCAAGCTGCC
>JAGRMU010000370.1:0-3742 GCA_020441165.1 Sedimentitalea sp. | reverse complement strand
ATCTGGGCCAGGAGGTCTATATCGCCCTGACCAAGGCCGATCCGGGGCGCGGGCTGACCGCCGGGCTGGCGGTCGCCTTCATCGCCATCGTCGCCGACCGGCTGATCCATGCCGGGGCGCGCTCGGCGCGCCAGCGCCTGGGCTTGCTGGAGGCGCGCGAATGAGCCTCGATCGTCTCCGCGCCCTGACCTGCTGGCAGGGCGAGATCGCCGCCGAGCCGCTGCTGGGAGGCCTGTCCAACGAGAGCTGGAAGGTCACCGACGCGGCCGGCGTCCACGTGGCGCGGATCGGCGCGGATTACCCGTTCCATCACGTCGAGCGCGCCCGCGAGGCGATGGTGGCGCGCGCCGCCCATGCCGCCGGCTTCGCGCCGCGCGTCGAACATACCGAAGGCGGGATCATGGTCTCGGCCTTCCTCGCGGCGCGCACCTGGGGCGCCGAGGATCTGCGCGCCGCTCCCGAACGGGTCGGGGCGCTGCTGCGCGACTTCCACCGGGCGATACCGGGCGAGGTGACCGGGCCCGGTTTCATCTTCTGGGTGTTCCACGTGATCCGCGACTATGCCGCCACGCTGCGCCGCGCCGGCAGCGGTTTCGCCGGCGAGGTGCCAAGATACCTGCGCCTTGCCGCCGAGATGGAGGCCGCGCAGGTGCCGCTGCCCATCGTCTTCGGCCATCACGACCTGCTGCCGGCCAATTTCCTCGACGATGGCGACCGGCTCTGGCTGATCGATTTCGAATATGCCGGCTTCGGCACCGCGATGTTCGACCTGGCCGGGGCGGCCTCGAATGCCGGGATGAGCGAGGCCGAGGCGATGCGGCTGCTCATCGCCTATTTCGGCGCGCCGCCCGATGCGGCGCTGCTGCGCGCCTTCGATGCGATGCAATGCGCCTCGCTGCTGCGCGAGGCGATGTGGGCGATGGTCTCGGAGCTCTACCTCTCCGCGCCGGGGGTCGATTACGCGGCCTATGCGCGCGAGAACCTGGCCCGGCTCGACGAAGCCCTCGCGCGCTATCGCGGCACATACGGAGATCCCGCCCCATGACCCTGCCGAGTCACGCCCAGATCGTCGTCATCGGCGGCGGCATCATCGGGTGCTCGACCGCCTATCACCTGGCCCGCGACCACAAGGCCGACGTGGTGGTGCTGGAACAGGGCCGGATCACCTCGGGCTCGACCTGGCATGCGGCGGGGCTGGTCGGCCAGCTGCGCTCCTCGGCCTCGATCACCCGGGTGCTGAAATACTCGGTCGATCTCTACAAGCGGCTGGACGCGGAGACCGGGCTCGAGACCGGCTGGAAGATGACCGGCTGCCTGCGCCTCGCGACCAATGCCGATCGCTGGACCGAGTACCGGCGTCTCGCGACCACCGCGCGCAGCTTCGGGATGGAGATGCACCTGATTTCGCGGGACGAGGTCAAGCGGATGTGGCCGCTGATGGAGGTCTCGGACCTGGTCGGGGCCAGCTGGCTGCCGACCGACGGGCAGGCCAGCCCCTCGGACATCACCCAGTCGCTGGCCAAGGGCGCGCGGATGCATGGCGCGCGCTTCCACGAGGGGGTGCGGGTCACCGGCTTTGCCATGGACGGGCCGCGGATCACCGCGGTGCAGACGACCGACGGCGCGATCCGCTGCGAGACGGTGGTGAACTGCGCCGGGCAATGGGCGCGGCAGGTCGGCGCGATGGCGGGCATCACCGTGCCGTTGCAGCCGATCAAGCACCAGTATGTGGTGACCGACCGCATCGCGGGGCTGGCGAGCGATGCGCCGACCCTGCGCGATCCCGACCGGCGCACCTATTTCAAGGAGGAGGTCGGCGGGCTGGTGATGGGCGGCTACGAGCCCGACCCGCAGCCCTGGACCACCGGCGACGTGCCCGCCGACTGGGAATTCCGGCTCTTCGACGATGATTTCGACCATTTCGCGCAGCACATGGAGCAGGCCATCGCGCGGGTCCCGGCGCTGGAGACCGCCGGGGTCAAGCAGATGATCAACGGCGCCGAAAGCTTCACCCCCGACGGGAATTTCATCCTCGGCCGCGCGCCGGAATGCGCCAACATGTATGTCGGCGCCGGCTTCAACGCCTTCGGCATCGCCAGCGGCGGCGGCGCCGGCTGGGTGCTGGCAGAGTGGGCGATGACCGGCGAGGCGCCGCTGGATCTCTGGGCGGTGGACATATTGCGCTTCTCGGACCTGCACCGCGACCGGGACTGGGTGTGCGAACGCACCTGCGAGGCCTATGGCAAGCACTACGCCATCGGCTATCCGCATGACGAGTACCAGAGCGGGCGCCCGCGCATCGTCTCGCCGCTCTACCAGCGCCTGAAAGCGCGCGGCGCGGTCTTCGGCGCCAAGCTGGGCTGGGAGCGTCCGAACTGGTTCGCGCCGCCCGGCACCGAGCCGCGCGACACCCCCGCGATGGGCCGGCAGGCCTGGTTCGACGCGGTGGGGGAGGAGCACCGGCAGGTGCGCGAGGCGGTGGGGATCTTCGACCAGTCCTCCTTCGCCAAGTTCGAGCTTTCGGGCGCCGGCGCCCTGGCGGCGCTGGACTGGCTCTGCGCCAACCGGATCGACAAGCCGGTGGGCCGGCTGACCTACACGCAGCTTCTGAACTCGCGCGGCGGGATCGAGGCGGATCTGACGGTCTCGCGCCTCGCCGACGACCGGTTCTACATTGTCACCGGCACCGGCTTTCGCACCCACGATGCCGCCTGGATCGCCGACCACCTGCCCGCGGGCGATGCGGTGCTGACCGATGTGACCGAGGCCTGGGGCACGCTCTCGCTGATGGGGCCGCGATCGCGCGACGTGCTCGCCCGCGTCACTTCGGCGGATGTGTCGAACGCGGCTTTCCCCTTCGCCCATGCGCGGGAAATCGACCTGGCGGGCGCGCGGGTCCGGGCGCTGCGCGTGACCTATGTGGGCGAGCTCGGCTGGGAGCTGCACGTGCCGATGGACGCGCTCGGCGCGGTCTATGACGCGCTGATGGAGGCGGGAGCCGCTGATGGCATCCGGCCGGTCGGCTACCGTGCGCTCGAGTCCTTGCGCCTCGAGAAGGGCTATCGCGCCTGGTCGTCGGACATCACGCCCAACGACACGCCCTTCGAGGCCGGGCTGGGCTGGGCCGTGAAGATGGCGGGCAACACGCCGTTCCTCGGCCGCGAGGCGTTGGCTGCCCGGGTAGAGGCGCCGCTGACCCGGCGGCTGGTCGGTTTCACCGTCGACGATCCCGAGGCGGTGCTGCTGGGGCGCGAGACCATCCTGCGCGATGGCGATCCGGTCGGCTATCTGACCTCGGGCGGCTATGGCCATACCCTCGGGAAAGGCATCGGCTATGGCTATGTGCGCCATGCGCAGGGGGTCGACGACGCCTATCTGGCCGCGGGCCGCTACGAGCTGATCGTCGCCAACGACCCGGTGCCCGCCCGCATCGCGTTGCGCCCGCTCTACGATCCGGAGAACCGGGCGGTGCGATCCTGAGGGACGCTGAGTCCGCTACAACAGCTTGTGCACCCGAAGATCAGGATCGCGCCCGGCCCGAGGGTGGGAGCGATCCGGGGCTGCGCCCGGTGGGAAGCGAAGCAATGCCGCCTGACGAGCGCATCCGTGCGCTGGCGCGCGCCGCGCCTCACCCCGCGACCCGCAGCACCAGCCCGACGCTCGGCACGGTGCCGGCGATGCCCGGCATCGAGACATAGGGCGGGGTCTGCTCCGCCAGGGCGATCCGGCCCTCGCCCGCCAA
>JAGRMU010000369.1:3069-4276 GCA_020441165.1 Sedimentitalea sp. | reverse complement strand
CGAGGATCCTCACGATGCTGTCGAACGCGACCTGCACGTATTCGCCGTGGTCGTTTCCGGTGCCGTTCTGGGCATTCAGGTCGACCCCGTCGATTTCGTTGTTGTTCTGGCCGCCTCTCACCCCGAAGCCGACGTCGTAACGCCTCGTTTTCTTGGGCCGGGCATCGTTGCAGGTGAAACCGTATCCAACGTCGCACCCGACGTTGTTCTTGTGCCTTGCATTGACCAGAGTGCCGCCCGGGTTCGCGGTGATCGTGTAGTCGATGCCGAACACGTTTCCGGTCGGGTTCGCGGCACCGATGCCCTTGGACGTGAAATCCAGAAATGTGGAGGCGGTAGCCGGGCCGGCAAGGCCCGCGACGAGCGCCAGGGAAACAAAAAAACTCTTCATAACAAACCCCTTCGAAACTGCTGCGTTCGAAAAATAATCCGCAGTCGGCTCTTGGATATAGGCGTCAAGAAGCGCTTGAGATCAAGCGCATTTGTTCTTTTTGTGCCAATTACGTGGCGTAAGGGTTGGCTGTAAATGACGTTTCCGCGATTGTCGCGCGGATTGTTTCCCGAAACCCTCGTATTGTGCGTGTCCGGCACACAGTGCGTTCGGAATCCAAGGACAATCAACGCACCGACGTCCGGCTCGATTCGTTCCTGACCGGTCTCTTGGCGCCTACCCCTTCGGATCGGTGACCATCCGCGCCTTGCCGCGTTCCATGCCCAGTTGCCGCTCGCGCCAGATCACCAGGATGTTGCCGGCGATCACCAGGGACGCGCCGATCAGCATCACCAGGGTCGGCAGTTCGGCGAACCAGACATAGCCGATCAGAATCGCAAAGATCATCGAGGCATAGTCGATCGGCGCCAGCATCGAGGCCGGGCCGAAGCGGTAGGATGAGGTCACCAGGATCTGTGCCACGCCGCCGACGAGGCCGATCAGCACCAGCACCGCCAGGGTGCCGGCATCGGGCACGACCCAGCCGAAGGGCAGGGTCAGCAGCGACAGCACCGAGGCGGTGGCCGAGAACCAGAAGACGATGGCGGCGGTGTTCTCGGTCTGCACCATCTTGCGGATGTGGATCTGCACCAGCGCGCGGGCCATGGTCGCGGCCAGGATCAGCGCCGCGCCCAGCGTCGCGCCGTCCTGCAGGCCGGCGCCGCCCCCCAGCCGCGGCCAGATCATGATCAGCACGCCCACCAGCCCCATCGCCAC
>JAGRMU010000369.1:2022-2998 GCA_020441165.1 Sedimentitalea sp. | reverse complement strand
GCATAGCCGATGGCGGTGACCTCGGGCAGGGGCAGCAGCCCGAGCCCGGCGAAGGTCATGCCCATGGCCGAGGTGCCCAGCACCCCGCGCAGGACATGGTTCATCGGCTTCTTCGCCACCAACCCGCGCGCCAGGTCACCGCGCAGGGCCAGCCACGCGACGATCACCGGGATCGCGAAGAACGAGCGGAAGAACACCGCCTCGCCGGGCGGCACCACGTCCGAGGTGGCCTTGACCAGCGCCGACATCGCGGTGAACAGGAAGATCGCCGCCAGCTTCAGGCCGATCGCCAGGCCGGGTCGATGCGATGTTAACGATTCTGCCATGGCGCGACCCTGCGCCCCGCCACTGCAAAGATCAACGGACGGGTTGATTTCCCGGCCCCCGCGCGGGCAGATAGCGGCCGACGATCGCGGGAGCCTTGCCATGTATGACCAGAACCACCTGCTCGGCCGGTTGCGCGCCGCCTCGCTGGGGCGCGAGGCGGAGGTCTTCGCGCATCTGCCGGGCGGCGGCACGATCCGTTTCGGCGCGCTCTTCGCCGGGGCCGAGCGGATGGCGGCGGCGCTGACCGCGTCGGGCGTCGCGCCCGGTGACCGGGTCGCCGCGCAGGTGCCCAAGACGGTTCAAGCCATCGAGCTCTACCTCGGCACGGTGCTGGCCGGCGCCGTGTTCCTGCCGCTCAACAGCGCCTATACCGATGCCGAGCTGGCCTATTTCCTGGGCGACGCCACCCCTGCCGTCGTGGTCTGCGATCCGGCGCGTTCGAAGGGCATTGCCGCCATCGCCGGCACCGCGCGGGTGCTGACCCTCGACGCTGAGGGGCAGGGCAGCCTGCGCGATCTGGCCGAGGCGCAGGGCGGGTTCGCAGCGGCGCCGCGCGGGCGGGACGATCTGGCGGCGATCCTCTACACCTCGGGTACCACCGGGCGCTCGAAGGGCGCGATGCTCAGCCACGGGAACCTCGCGAGCAATT
>JAGRMU010000369.1:1321-1922 GCA_020441165.1 Sedimentitalea sp. | reverse complement strand
TGGCCGGGGCCTCGGTGATCTTCCTGCCGGGGTTCGACGCGGACGCGATCCTCGACGCGATGCCGCGGGCCACCGCGCTGATGGGGGTGCCGACCTTCTATACCCGCCTGCTCGCCGATCCGCGCCTGACGCCTGAGCGGGCCGCCGGTATGCGGCTCTTCGTCTCCGGCTCGGCGCCGCTGCTGGCCGAGACCCATGCGCAGTGGCGCGCGCGCACCGGCCACAGCATCCTCGAACGCTACGGCATGACCGAGACCAACATGAACACCTCCAACCCCTATGACGGCGAGCGCCGCGCCGGCACGGTCGGGCTGGCGCTGCCCGGGGTCGAGATCCGCGCGATGTCGGCGGGCGCCGAGGTGGCGCCCGGCGAGATCGGGGTGCTCGAGGTGCGCGGTCCGAATGTCTTTCAGGGCTACTGGAAGATGCCCGAGAAGACCGCCGAGGAACTGCGTCCTGACGGCTGGTTCATCACCGGCGATCTGGCGCGGATCGGGGCGGACGGCTATGTCACCATCGTCGGGCGGCAGAAGGACCTGATCATCACCGGCGGCTTCAACGTCTACCCGAAGGAGATCGAGAGCCTGATCGACGATCTGCC
>JAGRMU010000369.1:0-1227 GCA_020441165.1 Sedimentitalea sp. | reverse complement strand
GGCCGAGGCCATCGGCGCCGCGCTGGCCGGCCGGCTGGCGAAGTTCAAGCAGCCCAAGCGGGTGATCCTGCTGGACGCGCTGCCGCGCAACGCCATGGGCAAGGTGCAGAAGAAGGCGCTGCGCGAGGACTATGCGGGGCTCTTTGCCGGCTAGCGCCTTCGGGACCGCCGCTCCGCAAGACCCGCATCGCTTGACGCGGCCCCGGATCGCGCAAGAGCGAGCCTCCGGCGCGACGGCGGGCGGACTTCCGCGCCTGCCGGGGCAGGATGCCGTCCTTCGTTCAGGTCACTGGACTCGCCTCCATTCAGGTCGCCCCGGGGCGCAGCCCCGGATCGCGCCCGACCCGAGGGCGGGCGCGATCCTCCGTGCAGGTGCCGTATGGCGCCACCGCAGACGCGATTGCGCTCCCGCGCGTGGCGGGCGCGATCCTCGGCCTACGCGATGAAGGGGCCTTTTCGGACGTCTCTTGCTTCAGGCGCGGGGTTCCGGACGCCCACCGCGCGCCGAGGCCTCGACGCGCGCCTTAAACGGTCACTTCGGAAACAGCAGCGTGAAAACCAGGCGGAAGCCCCAGCCGTCCGGCCCGCCATCGGGGCTGTCGACCCAGTAGCGCGCCCCGGCCTGGATCTGCGCCGGCTGCTTGCCGAGCTTGATCATCTGCGCGACCATCAGGTTGATCGGCACCGACCATTCCTCGGTCTCCCAGTTGTAGGTGCTCTCGCTGTTGATGGTGAACGAGGTCGCCTTGGGCGTGGTGTAGGACAGGAGCGGTTGCACGAAGGTTGCCGACTGATCGCCATATTCGTCATTGTTGTTGAGCGACCAGATGTGGTTGGCCAGCGCACCGTAGGTCCAGCCGTGCGATTGCTTCAGCACCACCCCGGTCACCCCGGCGCCCCACTGGTTGGGGCCCAGATCGTCGGTGGCGGTGGGCAGCTGGAAGACTGGCCCGACCCCCCAGATCAGCCCGCCGGCGGTGGGTTCCTTGGGCGAGAAGAAGAAGCTCTGGATGGTATTGCCGAAGCCGCGCTGCGAGTCCTCGCCCGGAAGCACCCCGTCCTGATCGACCAGCGGCAGGATGGTGCGCGAGATCACGTTCCAGTTCGGGCCGATCGAGAACGGGATCACCGGCTGGATGTTGATATAGCTCTGCTGGCCGTCGCCATTCGGCCCATAGCCGTCGTTCCAGTTGTACTGGAACGGCACACTGATCAGATCGGCCACCG